>JAIXVB010000059.1 GCA_027483245.1 Verrucomicrobiaceae bacterium
GCATCGGCGGCGATGGTGGGGCCCATGCCGCAACCGGGGGCGGTGAGGGTCATTTTCACAACGGCGCGGTTTTTGCCTTCTGCGGTGGCTTCGACCTGACAGTCATAGACGAGGCCGAGATCGACGATGTTGACGGGGATCTCGGGGTCGTAAACGTTTTTGAGCTGGTTCCAAACCTGAGCTTCGAGGTCGCTGGCGTTTTCTGGGATGTTTGAAGAGGAGCTTTCGCTGTCTTTTTTGGCAGCTTCGGGGTCGATGCCGAGGGCATCGACATCTCCAGAGCTGATGCGGGCGAGGCCGAAGTCAGTGGCGACGGTGTAGGTGCCGCCGAGGGACTGGGTGATGATGACCTTCATTCCCACTGGCAGTTTGATGGCATCGCCGCTGGGGATCTGGATGGCATCGACTTCACGTTTCAGTTCGAGGGAGGAGTGCATGGAGGAAGGTCTGAGGGGGCTGGGGAAAGGACTCGCGGGGAGATCCGAGTGAGATGCGAGCATGGAGTCTGCCTGCGTCATGTCAACTTACGAGCCGAAGTCGCCAAGGATGGAGGTGTTTTTTGATCTATCGAAACGTAGCGCGTGCCGGGAAGACGACGCTGAGGGTTAGGCAGGCCCGAGATTCTGGGCTATAAGGAGGTATGAAAACCCTTTTGTCAGAAACAGAAATCCAGGATGCGCTGCGGGAACTGCCAGGTTGGACTGTGGAGAGGCTGGAATTGGTGAAGGTCTTTCGTTTTCCAAGCTACCTGGATGGAATCCGTTTTGTCAACGCACTGGCCCAGGAGGCGGAGGAGATGAATCACCATCCGGACCTGATCGTGGGCTGGCGGGTCGTGACGGTCCGGCTGAGCACGCATTCGGCAAAGGGGTTGACGGCTCTGGATGTGACCTTGGCGAAGGCTGCCGACCGGCAATGCCGATAAACAGTGGGCCTTAAAAAAGCGAGGCCCCGTGAGGAGCCCCGCTCTGTGTGTCAAAAAATCTGCGTGAGCAGGGTAGGCTTACCAGCGATCACCGCCGCCGCCTTTGTCGCCGCGATCACCGCGGTCCCAGCCCTTGCCGCCACGGCCACCGCCGCCGCCGCCACCACCGCCGCCGTAGCCGCCACGGCCACCGCCGCCGCCACCACCGCCGCCGTAGCCGCCACGGCCACCGCCGCCGCCGCCACCACCGAAGCTACGACCACCGCCGCCACCGCCTGCTGGACGCTCTTCCTTCGGACGAGCTTCATTGATGGCGAGGTTACGACCTCCGAAATCTTTGGTATTGAGGCCATTGATGGCTGCCGTCATGGCCTCTGGAGTGTCCATGGTCACAAATGCAAATCCGCGTGGGCGGCCGCTCTCCCTGTCGATTGGCAGGAAAACATCAGTCACGCCGCCGTATTGCGCGAACAGGTCGCGGATTTCGTCTTGACTGGCACTAAAGGGGAGATTCCCCACATACATCTTCGTATTCATATCTTATCGGTGTTTGAGGTGCTCTTCCCGCTAAGTGTCGGACAGGCCTCGGACGCCGAGTTTGCATCCACCATCGAATACGAAGATTCACCTGATGAAGTAACCGTTGCCCAACCCTCAACAGGTGATCGCGCGCACTTGCTAGTCGGTGCCAGCGAAAACGCAAGTGATTATTGTTCAAGCTTTAGACCCTGCTGACCGAGCCACTGGATTAAGGCGGAGATATTACCCTTTCCCAAATCCGTCGTGGGAATGGGATCGAGAAGGAGAATCTGCTCGACGTGAAGCAGCGGCGGACTGGCGTCATTGTGAGCCGCTTTCAGGCGCTCAGCCTCAGCGGCGTCTTCGGCGAGGAGCACCAGTGAGCAGCCTCGACGGGGATCGGCCAGGGGAATCAAGGTGGCACGTTTTCGGCAATTCAGGCGGAGCGATAGCGTCTCTAATTGAGCCTGAAGTGGAGCAAGGTGGACGAGTTCGCCGAGAATTTTCACATAACCCGACTCGCGCCCCAGAAAACTGAGGCAACGCTGCGTGCCGTGATCCCAGAGACGGACTCGATCTCGAGTAAGCAAGCCGGTGCTGGGGATCGGCTGCCAAGTCCAATGGCCGGTGGCGTCACGAAGGGCATAACCTTTGGCCAAAGCAGGGCCGCTGAGCAAAAGACGCTGGGTGGCATCGGTGCGAAGTTGCCAATGAGGCAGGACCTCCAACACCGCGACGTCTAAACCCCTTTGACCAGGGTGATAGGTCTGAGTGGCGATTTGAGAGGCGGACTCGGTCATGCCATAGCTCTGAAAAACAGGCCAACCGAGCGCTCGTGCGGCGTCTGCGAGGGCCTGGGTCATGCCGCCTCCACCAATGATCGCGGCCCGCAGCCTGGGCGGACACGGGATCTGGTGGGTGACCAAATCATGAACCTGGGTGGGCACGAGAGAGACCAGGGTGATGGCGGCCTGTTCACAAAGGTCAGCGAAGGCCTGCGGCTGCCATTTTGAAGAAGTGTGGGTGACCTGTGAGCCACTGAGGTGGGCTCGAATCAAGATGGAAAAACCGCCGACGTGATGCAGAGGCAGCGCGATGAGCCAGTGGTCCTCTGAGGTGACCTCGAAATGGGCATTCACGGCCTGAGCAGAGATTTCAAAGGCGTGTTTGGGCAGTCCGACCCACTTGGGTAAACTTTCGCTGCCAGAGGTCTGAAAAAAGGCCAGGCCTCGCAGGCCAATCTGATCCGCCCAAGGCGCGAGTTCAAAGGCCTCTTCCGAGCGTGTGGGGTTCAGGGCGATGTGGTTTTCTTCACTGAACCAAGAGGGCGGCAGGAGAGCAGCAGGCAAGCTCATCGGAGTCTCCTCCAGGGGAGTTTTTCCAGCACTTCGCCAAAGCCCAAACCGCCCCCACTTTGGTCAGCGGAAAGAAATCCACCCCGAGCCTGGACACGCTCAAAAAAGGCATCTTCCGCAAAGAGGTGCTGGGTGCTGAGTCCACAGAGGCCAATGCGGTCACCGATCTGCTGCCGAGCCACAGCAGCCTGATAAGCAGCAAACATCTGCCCCAGAGCATGATCCATGGCCGAGGTCAGCACCAGAGGCTGGGTAGGGTGTGTTTCCGCCACGGTCCGCCAATCACGGCGGGCGGGTTTCACCACCACCGCGTCGAAGCCCTCGGTTCCATCACGCCAGCCTTTATCCAGGGCAAGTTTCACGCCCCAACGCTGGCGGCAGCGCTCCCAGGCCTGAGCCTCATAAGGAAAAGGGTCTTCAACAAAGTCGAGTTGGCGATAGACGCGGACCGGCATGAACTCGACAAACTTTTCAAAGGCCGTGGCATCCAGACAGCCGTTGAAATCGACTCGAAAACGCAGGCCTGAGTCCTCACTGAAGCGCAGGCAGTTTTCCATGAAGCGGGTCGTCTCGCCGTAGTTGGCGAAGCCTTTGGCCTTGATCGCCAGCCAGCCCTCTTGCACCACACGCTGAATTTGATCGTTGGTGTTTTGGGCGAAACTCCAGGAGTAATGACTGCGTGGGATTTCCAGTCCCTGAAACAAACTCACCCCGGCTTCACGGGCAGCACCATCAATCTCTGCACAGTGGAGGGCCATGGCAGTGAGGGGCGTGGTGACGCCCTCGGCCAGCAGCCGCAGTTGCTCCTCGATCGGCGCATCTCCGAACTCAGGCCAGGGATGCACACAGCCGTAGCCTGAACCGACTCGCAAAAGTGCGCCGGGAAAGACCCGACGATGGGAGGCCGCATTGAGCGACACCTCACTGCGCAGCAGGTATTCATGGATGTAAAGGGTCTCAGGCACGAGCATGCTCATCTTTACGCATGGCCAACGACGCGCGCCACTGTGGGTGAGGGCTCTGGCTTATTTTGACCAAGATGCGGGCGGGGATGATCGCTCCCAGCATGCAGGGCGAGGATGCATTTTAATCTGAAAATTCAAATTCCGTCCACGTATTTACCAACGATGATTTTCATACGCATTCATGTCATTTTAGGTTTGATCGCCGCTCAGGGCGCACTTTTTGGTGCTGCGTCTCGACCCGTTGGCTTCAATCAAGACATCCGTCCGATCCTGGCGGAAGCGTGTTTTCACTGCCATGGACCCGACCCCGGCACCCGCAAGGCAGGCCTGCGACTCGACACCGAGGCAGGCTTTTTCACCGCCAAAGAAGGCGAATCACCGACGGTGCTGAAGGGCAAACCCGAGGAGAGTCCGCTCTTTCAACGACTGATCTCCAAGGATGAAGACGAGATCATGCCACCGCCGGAATCGCACAAAGAATTGAAGCCGGATCAGATCGCTAAGGTGAAGACCTGGATCGAACAAGGCGCGCCTTGGCAGCCCCATTGGTCGCTCATTCCACCGACACGCGCAGCTGAACCCGTGGTGAAAAACACAGCCTGGGTGAAGACGCCTGTGGACCGCTTTGTGCTGGCGAAACTCGAGGAGACAGGGCTCTCCCCTGCCCCTGAAGCTGATGCACGCGCGCTGATCCGCCGTGTATCCCTGGATCTCACGGGGCTGCCTCCAACACCGGAACTGATGGCACGTTACACAGATGCAGCTCAACCCACTCGGCTGTCAGATGCCACTTATTCCGCTCTTGTGGATGAGCTTTTGAAAACCCCGGCTTATGGCGAGCATCGTGCCCGCTACTGGCTGGATGCGGCGCGTTACGGCGACACCCACGGTCTGCACTTCGACAAACCACGTGAGATGTGGCCCTACCGCGACTGGGTGGTGCGTGCGTTCAATCGCAATCTCCCCTTTGATCAATTCACGGTGGAACAGATCGCCGGTGACCTTTTGCCCAAACCCACGGAAGAGCAACTGATCGCCACCGGTTTTCAGCGCTGCAACATCACCACGAATGAGGGCGGCACCATTGATGAAGAAAATCTGGCCAACTACGCCAGCGATCGTGTGCAGACACTCGGCTGGGTTTACATGGGTCTAACCACCAATTGCGCCCAGTGCCATGACCACAAATTCGACCCCATCTCCCAACGCGACTACTACTCACTCGCGGCATTCTTTCGCAACACGACGCAAAAGCCAAAGGATGGGAATGTGAAGGATGGCTTGGGCCCGATCCTCGTGCTGCCTGAAGCTAAAGATCGACCACGCTGGAATGCACTGCCGAACGAGATCGCCGAGGCCAAGACCCAACTGGGAAAAAATCGCCAACTCGCCGCGCCTGAGTTTGATCAATGGCTGACGGCAGCCAAACCTGAGGATCTGGACAAGGATGTGCCAGGGAAAGGTCTCATCGCCTCGCTGCCGCTCAATGAGGGCGTGGGCAGTGAAGTGGTGGGGGTCTGTGGAGCGACGAAGAAATTCAAAGCTACGGGCGAAGTGAGCTGGAAACCGGATGGCAAAATCGGCCCAGCACCGGTGATGAAAACCAACGGCACTTTTGAGATTGGCGACGTGGGGAGCTTTGAAAAGGATCAGGCCTTCAGTTACGGGGCTTGGGTGCGTGCAGGGAAGCTCGGCATGACCGGCGGCATCATCGCTCGCATGGATGAAAAAGGCGGCAATCGCGGCTGGGATCTGTATCAAAACGACCGCTTTTACTCGGTGCATATCATCAGCAACTGGCCTGATGATGCATTGAAAGTCAGCACCAAAAAACCCAGCGTGCGTGCGGGAGTTTGGCAGCACGTCTTCGTCACCTACGATGGCAAGAGCAAGGCTCAAGGTGTGAAGATCTACATCGACGGTGTGGAGCAGGAGTTGAAGCTCGAAGTCAATTCATTGAAGGGCAGCATCAAGACCACAACTCCCACACGCATCGGCCAACGCAGTCACGTGCAAGTCTTCCATGAAGGCTCCGTGCAGGATGTCCGCATCTACGACCGCCGTTTGAGCGTGGATGAAATCAACACACTCTCCAAGGTCGGACCTCTGCGCCTGATCTTAGCCGCTAGCAAACGTGGACCGAAGCAGAAGGAAGCTCTTTTTGAGCACTTCTTGGCCACTCGACATGCCGGTTATCAAACCGCTGACGCCCTCAACAAAAAACTGGAAAGTGAACTGGCAGCGATCAAGGCCCGCAGCCCGCTGACCCACATCCAAGAAGAAAAGATGGACACCCAACCGATGGCCAACATTCTGATGCGAGGCCAGTATGATCAGGTGGGAGAAGCCGTGGAAGCAGCGGTGCCCGTGGCTCTGGGCAAACTGAAAACGGAGGCTCCCAAAAACCGTCTCGGCCTCGCTCAATGGCTGGTCAGCGCCGACAACACCCTGACCGCACGTGTGACGGTGAATCGCATGTGGCAGGAGTTGTTTGGACGTGGCCTCGTAGTCACCAGTGAAGACTTCGGCATCATGGGCAGTGCGCCAACGCATCCTGAATTGCTGGATTGGCTGGCAGTGGAGTTCCGTGAGAGCGGGTGGGATGTGAAGCGCTTTTACAAGATGCTGGTCACCTCCGCTGCTTATCGCCAAGCCGCGATCAACACGCCTGAGAAGATCGACAAAGATCGTGACAACGCCCTACTCAGCCGCGGGCCACGTTTCCGCATGGATGCCGAAATGATCCGCGATTACGCCCTGGCGGCAAGCCGGACTCTTTCTCCCAAAATGGGTGGCCCTGGCACCCTGCCCTACCAGCCTGAAAATGTCTGGGAAGTGGTCGGCATGGGCACAGAAAAATACGTGCAGGACAAAGGCGAAAATCTGTATCGCCGGACGATCTACAACTTCTGGAAACGCATGGCACCACCCGCAAACATGGATGTCTTCAATGCACCCAGCCGTGAGGTCAGTTGCGTGCGCCGCGACCGCACCAACACGCCCCTGCAAGCTCTGGTGGTGATGAACGATCCGCAGTTCATCGAAGCCTCTCGCAACCTCGCCCAGCACGTGATCAAAGC
>JAIXVB010000387.1 GCA_027483245.1 Verrucomicrobiaceae bacterium
ACGGATTCCGTCAACGGAGTGTGTTCGCGACTGTCCTCATGTTCGGAATGGTCCGAACTGCAGTGCTCTGCCGCATGCACTTCCTGATCATGGCACTCGATCCCGTGCGGACCGTGACAATGGTCGAAGGCGGTGATCTCGACCTCACCCCCACAGTCACAGATGTATCCACGCATCACCCCGAATACCTGCGCCCAACCCAGCGCTAATAGCGCAAGGCAAGTCAGAAGGAGTCGTGGAATGGACCGATACACACTCCAACTACGCTTTTAACAGGGGCCTTTGTCAAACAAACTTATTGGCCAGGGCGCAGACGCTCGCCGAAGTCATCCGCCTGTGAAACCTTGCTCTCCACCTCGACCGGTAAAGAATCGGCATCCTCCTTTTCGACTGGTTGCACCTTGATCTCCACCGTCACGGGAACCGCACGCAGGCCCTCGATGATCTTTTGCAAACGATCCAGGGTCAGATCTGAAAGGGTGGGTTGGCTCACCGCTTGTTCGATCTTTTCCAAACCGAGAGTGAAGGCGTTCATGTGCCCCGTGATGCGATTGATCGGATCATTCTCACCCGATCCACCCGTCAGGAGATTGCGTTTGAAGGTGCTTTTGATTTCAGCCCAACGGAGCTTATCCGCCTCGCTGGAGAGTTGGTTGATCTCACGCCACTTCAGCAAATTTGCTTCCGCAGCTTGGCTCAGGGTTTGAGCTTCGCCACGATAGTGATCGGCGATAAGATTGGCCACTTCGGCATCGGTCATCAGCGGCAGAATTTTCTCCGCGATCTTGTTCATGTTGCGATAACTGCCCTGTAACTTGAACGGGGGTTCCGTGCGGTAAGCATCTTCCATGGCGGCACTGCTCACGTATTCTTGATTCACCCGCAGGACGATCTCGCGGACATGCAGCAGCTTTTCCATGACGACGACCGCATCATTGATCTCCTCCGCACTGAAACTGCCTTCAAACTCGACCCCTTCTCGCGTGCCGGTTTGAGCGATTTTTAACACAGCCAGTGCATCCTGATGGCTGCGAGCGGCAATGCGAGCAAGCGTGGCGTTGCTGGTGAGGCAGTTCTCGATGTAGCTGTCTTTGAAAGCCTCTTGATGACCGCCAAGGATGTCACCCAGGTTGTAGGTGTCCGCTCGGTTGGCAAGCATGTCGGGAACTTGAAATTTGCCACCGACTTCAGTGTAGGGATTGCCCGCCATCACCACCGCGACTTTGCGACCGCGCAGGTCATAGGTTTTGGCCTCGCCCTTGAAGACACCTTCAATCTTGCGTGTACCATCGCAGAGAGAGATGAACTTTTGCAAAAACTCTGGATTGGTGTGCTGGATGTCATCGAGGTAAATCATGACATTGTCGCCCATCTCGAAGGCGAGATTGAGCTTCTCGATTTCCTCTCGTGCACTGGCATTGCGCGCCTCTGAGGGATCTAGCGAGGTGACGCTGTGTCCCAAGGCGGGACCATTGATCTTCACCAGCGTGATGCCGAGTCGGCTGGCCACATATTCCATCAGGGTGGTCTTGCCATAACCTGGAGGTGAAATGAGCAGCAGCAGCCCCATGCGATCCGTGCGTGTGTCACTGCCCGCTGCGCCAAGCTGTTTGGCGAGGTTCGATCCGATGAGAGGCAGATAGACCTGATCAAGCAGTCGATTGCGCACAAACGAACTGAGGACACCGGCCTTAAACTGATCAAGCCTTAATTCACGGCGGCGTGTTTCGGCAAGGTGATGTTTGAGTTTCTGCAACTGCTCAAAGGCAGGCACGATCTCCACTTCGTAGCGTTGAAGGCGGGCCGTGAACTCATGATAGTCGAGTTCAAGTTTCGTGTCGGCGATGCGCGCATGACTTCCCGTCAAACCTGTGATGGTTACGCGAGAAGCAGGGGCTGCGGGCAGAACCGCAGGAGGTTGATCATTCAGGACAACCAAAGCCGCTGCTTCGATCAGCAGCTGAGCATCAGCACTTGCATTGAAAGCTTGCAACCACTCGTGAGCAATCTCAAAAGCCAAGATGGGTTGATCCGTCAAGGCTGCGAGGGTTTCCTCAAAGTCCTTAGCAGCACGCTTAGCGGTGAGCTCTTTGCGAAAACTGCGAAGGAGCTCGATGGCTCCCGAAGAACGCGTGAATGGAAGCTGTGGATGCTTGGCGGAGAGATGCTGGAGTTCCTCCAACAAACATTGCACAGAGGCCTGCGAATCGATTTTCCCCTGACCTCTCAAACCGGATTCAAAAAAGGCATCGAACCGCTTCAATAAATCGGCTTCTAGAAGCTTTGGCACGCTGCCAGAGAACACCCGCAAACGTCCTTTCGATTGCATTCTCGCAGCGAGCACCCGCTTATCGGCATCGTCTTTCCAAGCATGCCAAAACAACAGGGCATAACCACGCGAACTTGGTGAATGGCGCAGTAAACCTAGATTGGCGTGCATCTCCAGCAGGGGCGTCAAAATCAGTGCGGCATCATGATCGTGCACGCCCTTCGTGTAGCCCTCATGATAACGCTGGGCCATGAAGGTGGCCACTTCCTCCCTCGATCCCGCCTTGTACATCTGCCAGGCGAGATATTCCGCACGATAGACCTGTGCATTCTCGGACACCACCGTCTGATCCCAAACATGACGCTGGGATTCCAACTCATCGCTCACGACTTTTTCAAAGAAACGTGTGCCAGTCAGATGATACGCCAGCCCGCCTTCACGAGGCAAGACAGCCAGCTCCAATGGCTGACGATTGACGCTGAATTGATGACGCCCAAGTCGGATGAGATCGCCCCCATCCACAAAGAGTTCGGCTTTGTCACGAATCTGCTTCAGCGAATCTTGCTGAATGGTCTTCAGTCTTGTCTGGAGTTCGTCCGCACGAACGCTGTCTCCGAGCTTGCGGAGTTCTTCGATGAGATCTCGCAGCTTGGCCACCATGGCATCGCCCGCCAGCCAGCTGTGCACTTCCTCGGGTTTGGCAAAGGCCGCGAGACGATTGCGCACGCTTGAAAGGATGCGATCGGCAGATTGGCCGAGCGATTGGCGACGCCGATTCAGTGCATCGGTCAGACTTTGACGGCGTGACTCAAAGGCGGTTTGCACTTCCTCACGTTTGCTCACCAACTCAGCGGCATACTCGTCAAAGTCGGAGAAACGCGTCTCCATTTCTTCAATCTGAACAAGCACACGCGTGAGGGCTTCGTCGCACTTCTCCGGTGTCGTGGCGACTTCGAGATAGTTCAGCACGCTCTGGCTGAGCAAGCTAAGCTGCGCCTGGAACTGGGCTGCGCCTTCGGTCTTTGCCAGATCGTTGCGGCGATTGCGCAGGACGCTCCGCACCTGATTAAGCTGGGCAAAAAGCGTGGAGATGCCCTCAATGATGCGCGTGGTCTCCGTGGCATCTTTGATTTTCAAACCACTGACGATGGCGGTCAGCATTTCCAGTTCACTGCTTGATTTGACCAGTGCTTCCTCGACCTCTATGGCCTCAGTCACCTTACTCAAAGCGGGCACCCGGGCCTGCTGCTCAGTGATTTGTTTGCGGTAGGGATTGAGCGCTTCTGGCTTGAGCAGAAAGGCCACGCATTTCTCACTTAGTTTATCCGCGCCCTCCGCCACTGCTTTGTCCAGGCGCTCAATCTCCGCCGCATCCGTGTAGCGCACATCCCGCAACGAAATGATCTGGCCGCGCAACTCTCGTAAGGTCGTGAGGAGTTGGACAAAACCGAGGATGTCGCGGGGATCGGTGTTACTCGACGCGTTCAGACTCTTGCTGACCTGAGTTTGCAGCGTGCTGGTTTGATCCGCTGCGGTCTTCCTCATCCGCCGCACTTTTTCAAATTCACCGAGTGCGGCTTCGGCGGTGGTTTTGACCTCAATGAGGATGGTTTTGAGATCGTGCGCCTCTTCTCGCCCAACCCAGAAGTAGCTGTCAGCGATGTCGCCGCAGGAACGCGCGAGTTCGACATACAACCCTGAGAAAGAATCGTCTTTCGCGAGCAAGGTCAGCACTCCCCGACACTCCGCCATGGCACGGACGATCTCGGCATTGCCGATCTTGCTGAGGAAGGTTTGCGTGGACTTGGACTCGCTGACATCGGCCGTCAGATAGGGCGTTCGCCAGATCTGCACGACATGATGTTTGCGCGGCTCAGCATCGGCATCGAACAGCACCAATTCACCGCGGGGAAAGAGGCTGAAACCATGGCAGGGCTGCGGCGTGGCGACGCTCTGCGAGATCAGATTGTAACTAAGCAGCAGGTAGAAACCGCTTTCGAGATGGCTGAAAACAAACAGCGTGTCTTCACCATTGGCCGCCGCGATCCTGCGCTCAAAACGCATGGGGGGCAGGCCTGTGTCGAAACGACGCACTTCACCCGTCTGCAGCACATAGCCATGCGGGAAAAGGATGCCGTGATCATCAGGCAGCAACACGCAGCTTTCCGCAATGCTGTCGATGCGATGTGCCTCTCGTGTACGCTCATTGAAAACGAGGTGTCGCCATTGTTTCTCCTGATAAGGCAGCACCTTGAGCAGAATCAAATTCCCAACGATGGCGTAGTGCACCTCCGCATCGTCGAGCGTCTGATCTTTGTTTTCGACAGGCTCATTGTAGATGCCACGACCCGAGGCGGTGTTGTTCTCGACCTTCACCGTGAGATCACCACCAATGGTCTCGACAAAAACACGATCCTCAATGCTGATGTGCGGATGATCCCCATGGATGTACATGTCCCGAGTGGCCCGCTTCCAGGCGAACTCTTGAGGAGTCGGAAAAACAAATTCGTGATCGCTGCGATTGCCGAGATATTTGAGAGTGCCCGCCTCATCATCGACGAGCCATTTGAAGGTCTTCACTTCTGTGGCTCGCTGCCCAACCTGAAAGCCCAGGTAAAGGTGCGGGCCAATGCGGTGAAACTTCAGGAAACTGGCGTTCTTGTAGTAACTGTGCAGGTAAGTGAAGTCCTCAGCAAACTGCGCGTCTCCCAGCAGGCCCTCTTTGTTTGCGTGAAAGCTGTGATCTGCATTCGTGTAATCATACACGGAGAAAACATCCTCAATGCGCATCGTGGTGCGCAGCCCCAGATGCACATTGTAGCCGAACAAAAAGCGTGTCGGCCCGATGGCCACCATGTCACGTGGGACGCAGTTGTTGTCTGTCGTTAACCTTGTCGTGGCCAGCAGCGCAGTTTCGATCCCACCAAACTCCGCCTTACGATCCGCATTCAACAAATCGAGACGGCGCTGGAGTTCACCGCCGTGTTTGTTCAGCCGCTGGCGGATGACCTCATAAGCCCCGGCTTCGAGCTGGGGAGAGGCATGGGAAGATGGAGGCGATTCAGCCATTCAGGGATGATTTAAAGGTTCGGAACCCCAGTGCGGTTCCGTATCTTTGGATCGTTCGCGTGCATGGTGACGATTACTTCTTGGCAGCCTTTGCGGAAAGCAGCCCAGACACAGTCTGCTCCGTCAAACCAAAGCGGCTCGCAGCACCGATCAGGCTGGTGAGCTTGTTCAGGCTTTCTGGGTCGGGATTGAGGCTGATGAGTTTGGCGAACAAGGCCGAAAGGGTGAGGTTCTTGGTGTCTTCCGCCGTGAGGCCGAACTGATCCACGAGGGTCTTCAACTGGGCTTTGAAGTAATCAGGGTCACCGTTGAAAAAGGTTTCCTTCACATCGGTGAGCGTACGGCTGCCCTCAACGAGACGATCCACGGCACGGGCGTTGCCGATGGCGTTGGTGATCTTGTCGAAGAACTGCGTTTCTCCACCCACGATCTCGATCTTTGCCGACTTCATGGCCTCGCCCAAAACCCCAGCCTGGGCAGCGGCGATGTCTTTCTGAATGTGGATCTCCGCGAGGGCAATGGCCTTGTCTTTCTCCAGCGTGAGTTTGAATTCTTCGTGCTCGCGACCAGCGTCTTCGAGCAGTTTCATGGCCTGAGCTTTCTTCGTAATGCCATCGGCTTCGGCTGCGAGTTTGAGCTGCGTGACTTCGGCATCGACCGTGCCTTGTTTTTGTGAAGCCTCGGCTTTGGCGAGCAAGACCTGAGCTTCGCCCAATCCAATCGCAGCTGCTGTGGCAGCCTTGCCTTCGGCGATGGATTTCTCAGCCGAAGCGTCCTTGCTGGCCGCTTCCTGGCGTGCATCGGCCAAGGTGAGAATTTCCTGAGCGCGGAGTTCGGCGGATTGCTTCGAAGCCTCGGCAGCTTTTACGGAAGTGAAGGCCTCCTGCTCGGCGACGAGACGTGCGGCTTCTTTCGCAGCCTCGGCTTCTTTGATCTTCTGAATGAGCTGTTCTTGAGCATTTTTTTCGGCGTTGGTCAAAGCCACCTGCTTTTCGCGATCGGCAGTGGCGAAGGCCTCGGTGTCCTTCATTTTCTGCTGCTCGACGACCACGGTTTTTTCCAGAGCCACGCGGTCTTTGATGACTTCCTGGATGTTCTTCTTCTCAATTTCGACGGCCTTTTCTTTCTCAATCGATTTGAGGGTCGTCTGACGCTCGCGGTCGATGATTTCGAGGTCTCGATCACGCGTCACGCGCTCGACCTCGACCGCATCGGTGCGCTCTTTGTTGCGTTGGGCGACGAGGATCTGGCGGTCCTTGTTCTGCGTGGCGATGGCGATCTCTTCATCCGCGGCAATGTTGGCGCGCTCAGCCTTGAGACGTTCTTCGGCCTGCACTTTCATCGTTTCAGCTTGCTCACGAGCCTGCACGCTTTCAACATCTCGCTTCTGCTTGGCTTCCGTTTCCGAGAGCTGGCGTTCAAGCTCGAGGATGGCCTCACGGGCTTGCACGTCTTGTTGTTTGATGACTTTCTCTTTGTCGCGCTGGATGTTGTTAGCGAGCTTGGCCTGCGCAGCGGTGAGTTCGGTGATCTTCTTGATGCCCTCAGCATCGAGGATGTTATCGGGATCGAGATTTTCGAGCTGGGTTTGTTCGAGGAAATCGATGGCGCAGTCGTCGAGTGCAAAGCCATTCAAGTCGGTGCCGATGACTTTCAAAATCTCACTCTTGAAAGTGTCGCGCTCATTGTAGAGCTGGACGAAATCAAAACGCTTACCGACGGTCTTCAGGGCTTCCGAAAACTTGGCGTCAAAGAGCGTGCGGATCATGTCCACATTCGAGGCACGGGCACAACCCACCGACTGAGCGACACGCAGGACATCGTCGGGTGTTTTGTTCACACGAACGAAGAAGGCGACCTTGATGTCAGCGCGGAGGTTGTCTTTGCAGATGAGGCCTTCGTTGGCTTTGCGCTCGATCTCGATGCGCTTCACCGAGATGTCCATGTATTCGGCTTGGTGCGCCACGGGAATGACGACCATGCCATTGAACGAGACTTTTGTGCCACCAATGCCATTGCGCACGATCGCCTGACCTTGCTGGACTTTGCGGAAGAATCGAGAGAACAGGATGAGGACGCCAAAGAGAATACCGAGGGCAATCACAGCGATGGCGATGCCAGCTTCAGTGAGGAAAGGCACAAAGGCCATCGTGGTGTGGGTGGATGTCATGGGAGTGCGTTGGGTTGAGCGGTTTCGATGAAGTAAAATTGGTGATCTGGGCCGGCCGAGATGACTTTAGCCGACTCGCCTTTCTTAATGGCGGTCGCTCCAGGTTGAGTGCGGACATTGATCAGCAGCGGTGCACCTGAGATGTTGATTTGAAGTTGGCCGTAGGTTTCATCGGCCTCCATGCTGACGACGCTGCCCACGCGTCCCAACACGGTTTCTTCTTCGGTGTCGGCATCCGCCATGGCCGCAAAAAGCTTCCCGACAGGCAAGGTGACGATTTTTGTCAAAACCGCGCTGAGAACGAAATTCGGCAGCAAGAGAAGGAGTGAGGTGCCGACGCTTCGATCTCCGGGAACGCCATTGAAGCGATAATTCAGCACGAGTGAGATGCCCCACATGAAGAGAACCAGAAAGCTACCCCAGACAACGATGGGCACCTGACTGAAACCGAGGAAACGGCCTGCGGTCAGCCAAGCACCGCCCGCATGCGAAAGAGGGCCGGTGGAGCTATCCGTCATGTCGAGGACTTCAGTGCTCGCATCGCCGAAATCAAAGAGATCGAGCTCAAAGTCCAAGGCGCCTACCATGACCAGCAACCAATACAGAACCATGAGCCCCAGAAAGAGCGTCACTAGCATGTTGTGAGCCCCGAGGGCTTCTTGGACGAGTTCAGTCATCGCGGCGAAAGGTGCGGCGATTTAATCAGGCTGAATCGAGAGTGACATTATAATTTTGAAGGAAAAATTCCACGCCTGAGCCCCCAAAGTTTTATTCGGGGCCCTTCGCTTTACAGATTCCTCTGATTCGAACAAAGCCTAAAATCTGCCTGAAACGGCTATCCGAGATCGTCTTGCGGAAAAGAGTTTCAATGAAGGGATTTCTGCGCATTCTCACGACGGCTCAGAACCGAGCCTTCATGGAAGCCGTCAACATCCAATTCGCGCCCGCAACGGGCACTGAGGAAGAGTGGAACGAGGCGTATGCGCGCCTCGCCGACTACTTCCGTTCTTATCAATTGCACAACCGAATTCGGCGCACGCAGTTGATCCTCGAAACTCTCCGCCGTGCTGCGGATGAACATCGCAAGGACCCTACCCGCACTCCTACGGCGCACAGCATCGAACAAGCGCGTCTGATGATGCGAGAGTGGCTGGCTGCGATCTACAGCGACCTCAATCTCAATGAAGCCCAGCTCGAAGCCGCAGGCAGACTCGGCTTTCACCTCAGCGGTGGCCCTGCACGCTGGCCGAACTTTTTCCTCGATAAAGAAAACCTGCCTCGTGACATGATGGAGGCGATGCGGTCCGCCGTGCGCACCTCTGGACCCGGCATGCAGGTCAGTAAAATGACCCCGCGCGACATGGACTTGGGCATTGTCTCCGAGGTCGCCGAAGACACTTTTGACCGACTGGGCCGCCATCCCATCCTGCGTTATTCCGTCCTGATCACGATCGTTGGCAGCGTGCTGGGCTATCTTTATTCCTTATTCGGATGAGCGTGATCGGAGCCCAAACTGCCAATATCAATGCCACCGCAGGCATCCCACCTCCGCGCATCGCGCGCATGCGGCGGGCCACCTTTTTCTCGTTTGTCGGCCTCGGCACCATCGTCGGCACTTGGCTGATGTATGTCTATCTGTCAGAGCATGGCATGCGCTGGTCAGAGTGGGGCCTTCTGGCCGTCTTCCTGCCATTGTATTACCAGCTGAATGTCGGTTTTTGGACCGCGCTCTTTGGTGTCTGGCTCATGAACAGGCCGAAACCGGACCCCCTGGACCTCTGGCGCACGCTGAAGCAGGAGGATGTGGATGAACCGATCACGGCCAGCACCGCCATCATCATGCCGGTGTTCAATGAGGACGTGACTCGCGTGTTTGAAGGCCTTCGCGCCATCTACCTTTCCCTGGAGCAAACTGGGCAGTCGAAGAACTATGACTTCTTCATCCTGAGTGACTCCAATCAGACCAGCCAGTGGATCGAAGAAGAGACTGCTTGGCTGGAACTCTGCCGCCAGCTCAATGCCTTCGGACGCATCTTTTACCGGAAGCGCCGCAAGCCCATCAACCGCAAGAGCGGCAACGTCAGTGACTTCTGCCGCCGCTGGGGCAAGCGCTACCGCTACATGCTCGTGCTGGATGCGGATAGCCTCATGTCCGGGGGCCTGCTCACCAGCATGGTGCGCATCATGGAAAAGAATCCCGGCATCGGCATTCTTCAGACTTTCCCGAAACAAATCGGTGCGGAGACCTTGCTGGGACGAGTAATGCAGTTCGCCCAAGCTCTGTATGGACCGCCGTTTATGGCAGGCCTGGACTACTGGCAGTGCGGTGAGGCGAACTTCTGGGGCCACAACGCCATCATTCGCTTGGAGCCCTTCATCAAATACTGTGCGCTCCCCGCGCTGCCGGGCAAAGAACCCTTTGGCGGACACATCCTCAGTCACGACTTCGTCGAAGCCGCTCTCATGCGCAAAGCGGGCTACGCCGTCCGCCTGCTCAACACGGATCGCGGCAGCTATGAAGAGGGCCCGCCCACCTTGGTGGACATGCTCAAACGTGATCGCCGTTGGTGTCAGGGGAACATGCAGCATTTCTGGCTACTTTTCGCCAAAGGCTGGCACCCCATGAGCCGACTGAATTTCTTCCACGGCATCCTGAGTTACGCCAGCAGCCTGCTTTGGTTCTTCTTCCTCGTCTTCTCTACTTTCCTGGCAGCCACCCGCCTGCCGCATGTGGATCCGCAAGCACGTCTGGCAGAGCAATTGCTCCTCGGCGTCACCATCATGCTCATCTTTCTGCCCAAGGTGACCATCCTGCTGGATGAAGTCATCACGGGCCGCATGTTCAAGCCGCTCAGCCTCCGTCTGGCGACCTTCATGAGCAGCATGGCCGACACGATCGTCTTCACGCTCATGGCACCGGTGCTCATGATCTTTCACTCCCAGTTCGTGGTTTACACCGTCCTGGGAAAAGGCGTCCGCTGGGTCACCCAACGGCGCAAAGTGGACGGCGGCGTGGACTGGGCCGAGTGCTTTTTCACCTTCTGGCCCATCGGTGCCATCGGCCTTGTCTGGGCTGTCATCGGTTGGTTTGTCTCTCACAGTTTCCTGCTCTGGATCAGCCCCATCCTCGGTGCCCTCCTGCTCGGCATCCCCCTGGCCATCCTCGTTTCTGGGCGCAGTTCCGGTTACCGCTTTGGCCTCTTTCTTACCCCTGAGGAAACCGACCCTCCCAGTGTCCTGGCCACCATGAATGGCAACCTCGCTGAGATCAAAGGACGCATTCACCTGCCACCCGAACTGGAAAAACATCACGGCCTACTGCAGGTCTGTTTGGACCCGTATGTCAATGGCCTGCACGTCAGCCTTCTGCGTCGGCGGAAAAACATCCACGTCTCCCGCACTTACCTCGACCAGATCGCTCAGCGCCTGATCAAAGAAGGTCCCCAGTGCCTCAATCCCCAGGAGATCAAGGCGATGATCCACGACACCGAGACCGTGACCGATCTGCATTACCGACTCTGGTCCGCTCGCGATCACGAGCTCGCGCCGTTCTGGGCCACCGCCATCCGCCAATACAATCTCGCCGCCAGCAGCCCCTTCACCCACACTCTGGCCCAGCGTGAAGTCCTGACCGATTGAGGCTGAGCCGCATATGACCATCAGTTCAGTTGCGCACCCCCCGCAGGCTCTTCACAATCGCGGCCATGCAACTCCTGCTCAGCACTCTTTCCTCCGGTCAGTCCCTCACCGATGCTCAGGTGCGCGAGGCTGCCGCCTTTCTTGTCGATGAACAGGAATCGCCTGAGACCAAGGCCACCTTCCTGCGTGCTTTAGCTCAAAAAGGTGAGACACCGGCCGAGATCGCCACCTTTGTGCAGGAGTTTCTCAAACTTGCCGTCGATCCTCAGCTCGACCTCGCCAAACTTCCCGGGCCCATGCTTGATGTCGTCGGCACGGGAGGTGACAAACTGCACCTCTTCAATGTCTCGACCACCGCCATGTTCATCTTGGCCGCCGGCGGTGTCTGCGTCACCAAACACGGCAACCGCGGCATCACCAGCAAAGCCGGCGGGGCCGATGTGCTCGAGGCCCTTGGCATCCGCATCGACCTTTCCGTCGAGCGTGTCGCCCGTGGCATTGAGACCAACGGGCTCGGCTTCTTCTTTGCCCCGCTTTATCACCCCGCCTTCAAAGCCGTGGCCGAAGCGCGCAAAATCCTCGGTGCCGAGGGTCAGCGCTCCATCTTCAATCTCCTGGGCCCTCTCCTGAACCCTGCGCGTCCCGATCACCAGCTCATTGGCGTCTTTGACCCCAGCCTCACCCGCTCCTTTGGGGAAATCCTACGCACCCTCGGTCGCCGCGCCGCCTGGGTCGTCCACGGCACGGCCAAGGACGGCAGCGGCATGGACGAACTCTCCACCCTAGGTAAAAACCACCTCTGCCAGCTGCGCGACGGCATCTTGACCGAAGACACCCTGGACCCCGCCAGCCTCGGTTTTGCCAAAGCCAAACTCGAAGACCTCGTCGGTGGCGACGCACGGGAAAACGCCAGCATCATCGAAGGCATCCTCGACGCCACCCTCAAAGGTCCGAAGCGCGACATCGCCGTGCTGAACGCTGCCGCCGGATTTGTCATCACCGGACTCAGCCCCAACCTCC
>JAIXVB010000472.1 GCA_027483245.1 Verrucomicrobiaceae bacterium
AATTCACCTTTTGGCCTAACTTTTTGAAGCTGAATGAGGCCTGGTTGGGAGCCCAAGAAGTGTCCCTGAAAATGTCTCGGGGTGATGCGAAGGAAGCCAAGATCTTGCTTCAACGTGTCGCCAAAGATCCGCGTCTGCTGGTGGCCACTTATCAAGGGGGGCCGATCACCATCCTCGAAGCTGCACCTGGAAAATCGGTGCCTACCCCCACCCAGCCATGAACGCCAAGATTGCCTTTTTCAGTTTGATGAGTTTGAGCCTAATGGCTCAGCAACCTGAGGCTTGGGTGCGTCAGACCGATCTAGCCACGGGGCAAATTTATGACACGCCGATCACAGGCACGGGCGGCACCTACACCGCCCCCATTCGGGTGAATGAAACAGGCTCTCTCTATGAATTGTTTGCCCGCGGAAGTGCCTGGGACAACAACGTCTATCTCCTGGACACTGAAATCATCGGCACCTACAACCCCGTCGCCACGATCGAGATCGTCACCGAAGATGATTATGTGCGAGGCGATCCCACGAGTGGCAATTTTGTAAAGCGCACTCGTGCTGACAGACCATTCACGGTGAACATCGAAGTCAGCGGCCTCGTTGAAGGCAGCACCAGCACGGCCGAGCGCTCCGTTTATTTAGCCGTTCAAGGGCGCAACTACGATCCGGTGACTTATTCATCTCTCAATCAACCTCAGTATCTGGCAGCTGATGCGAATCTGGAAAATGGCAGCTATCACATCAGCCCCCTTTATCATCACCTCACGTCACCAACTCTGAGTTCAGGCAATGGAGAAGAGACGTTCACCATTGTTCGTTATGCCGCCTATCAGGTACCAGACACAATCCTGGCTCAACCCAAAGTAGAAGTGTGGCCCGTTGCTTCCGCCAGCATCAGTAGCATCACCGCAGGGCAGGTCTTCATTGATCGAATTCCAGCACTGGTCGTCTCATTACAACACCTTTACCCAGACTCACGAACCTACGTTCAAATCTACCAAGGAGCGCAAGCATTGGGAACGATTGGGACGCTCGTTACCGGGACAGAGATACGGTTTGGCAGGCATTACAATCCCGACCAAATCGAACCACCCACAAATGTTCCGCAGAGTCTCTCACTCTCGATTGATGACCTTTCCAATTATGCCTCAGAGGATGGGCTTTACACACTCGAAGTCATCACTCATACCCCCTTCTTTGGTCGCACGGCTGAGCGCCTCTACCACATCACTTTTGAAATCGATCGAGTGATCACCTCACGAGGCCAAATCAGCACGACAGAACTGTCCAGCCCCACCTCGCCATGAAACTGCTCAATCGCCAGCATCTGCGCGCGCGCGGTAGCCTGCTGATCGAAGTGTCAGCCTCTCTCGCTCTGACGGCGACGCTGGCCTTGGTGATCATGCGCGCCTCCTTGCTTTCCATTTCAGGCAATCAATGGACCATCATGCAGACTCTGACAGATGCTTACCTCTCACGTGAAAGTGCTCTGGCCAATCGACTGCCCTTTGCCGATCTCACAAGCGCTGAGTCTGCGTGGCCTGATTTGAATCATGATGAAATCTCTGTGCCAGAACAAAGTGTGACACTGGGACGCATCGCCGGAGGGCAACCGATCCAAGGAACGTTGAAGCGATTTCGCACCTCCGAAGTCGCCTCCAATGCAGAAGCGCCCCTGACGGTCTGGCGTCTTCATTCCATTCTGTGCTACAACATTGGCAGCCAGGAATATGTGAAAAGTCGGTCCACCCTGCGTCTGCAATGAAACGGCTAAAACAACGCCCGCGCTTCCATCACCGTGGCTTCACGCTGATGGAAATCTCCACAGCGATGGGGCTGATGGTGATGCTCAGTGGCGCACTGGTCGTCATGCTACAGCAGCATCTCAGTTTCATGGGAATGGCACAACGTCAGTCATTTCTCGCCCAGGAGGCTCCTCAGATCGGCAATATCCTGGGCCGTATCTTTCAGCAGGCAGATCACTACTTTGTCTATGCCAACCGTGAAAGTGCCATCGGCGGCGGAACACCCCAGATTCAGAATGGTAGTGCAGTGCGCCTCTTTTTCAAAACCGCCGCGCAGACCACGCAAGAACGTTTGATCGCTGCAGAAACGAGCAACGGGAACACTTCACTGCGATTTTACACCCCGCAGCCTGATGGCACGGAGTCCTCCTGGCTAATCTGCCAAGGGCTGCAAGGTGCGACTTTCAATGCCAATGAAGGAATCCTCACGGTCACTCTCACGGGCCCTAATGGCGAAGAAATCACCTACTGCGGAGGAGCCCGATGATACGCCACTCTAGATTCCACACTTCTGGCTATGTCTCACTGCCTATTGTCTCGGGCTTGGCCATCATGTTCACGCTCAGCCTAACGATGCTATTCAAAAGCACGCTGATGAACCGAGATCAGGCGTCCAAGACCCAGCTTCGTGTGGACTATCATCAGCGTGAGGAAGGACTGCTGCGCGCGCTGGTCGCCACGTTTCCAGGCAAGGCAATCGATTGCATGAAGGCCAATCATGCTGAAGGCAGTTCTCATTCCTGGAACACCATTTTTTCGGAGGCCGTGGCCCTCTCCTCACTGTCACAGCGTCTCTCGCCAGAGATCCTACAAGCTCTCAATCTGCGCAATAAACTCAGTGGAGATGTGGGAAACCACAGCAACAGCGAAGTGCAGAGTTGGATCACTTCACTAACTGGCGAGGCTGGGCAAGTCACCCCTGGCACCACAGCCTATGCCGACGTGTTTGCTCTGCCTGCCTTTGCGGGAAAAGTTCCCCCCTTGCTGAATGCAAGTGCAGAATTGCAAACCGCGGATGCCCTGCGGCCTATCGTGACACCTTTGAAACGCTACAGCACGCAAGTCGCGGGGCTCCTGGCCGATGTGAACGCGCATTCGATTTACAATCTGATCCCCTACCCCAACATTCGTTTTGGTTATGCTGCGCCTGGAGAACCTTTTGTGGCAAAGCGAAACTGGTGGGCCTTCACGGTCAACTACGGCAACAGTGCCAGCACGGTGGCTCGTCATTACGTGTTGTCACTCTATGAGATTCCTTCGCAGATGCCCATTGAAGCAGCCACCTTTGCTGCCATCGGCACGCATCAAGACGGCACTGCCTGGAACACAAACACCGTCAGCATTGAAGGGTCCGTGTATGCTGCGCGCATGACCGTGACAGGAGCTTACGGTGCCGCGCGGCTAGCAGGTCGCAGTGGCATTGAAATGACCACCGACCTGGATCTCGACGGTGTTTCGGTAGGGGCAGATTTCGATGCCATGGGTGAACGCGAGCGACTTCAGGCTGAGCAGGGCACCGATGTTTTGCCTGTGGCACTTTCTGCCAATTCTGGTCGGCTCACCTTTCTGCCACTGCCCACAGGTGCAGGTTATCTCCACCGTAGAGCTCCAGGCAGCACGTTGAATGCCTTTGAAGAATACACAGCCGGAGGCCAGCGTTGCCGCATCATCGTCGAAGCCACCGACATGGTCAGCTTTGAGGATCAAACACCGACAGCAATTCGTGTGCGCTTTCCCACAGTCGCTGGAGGTATGAACGAAGTCACCCTCCAACGTGGCAGCAATTGGCCGACTGTGTTTGAAACCGGTGGGCCTACCATTCCTTTTCAAACCGAACTGACCAACAACAGCCGGTCTTGTCTGACCTTTCATCCCGCCCTCCTGAATGCTTGGTTGCAGAGCCATGGGGGGGCTTCGGTGGTATCCAACAACAGTGTCTTTTTCAGTGTGGATGCCGCGATGAACCCACTCACCGTGCGACCGCCCAGTGATCCCCCCGCAGCAGAAGATCTGTGTGTGATCATTCGCAAAGGAAAGGATCTCACTGGTTATACAGCGGGCTTCTCGATTGTCACACCCCTGCGAGTGTATGTAGGCGATGACCTGAATGCCGTGGCCGCAGCAAGCCCACCGAGTGGGTCAGGACTGCCAGTGGGCTCGGTGTATTATCCACCCCTGTCCATCTTCGCCTCCGAACTCCGCGTGGGCACCACCGCTGTGAATCGACCGATTGAACATCATGGACAACTCGGCAGCCTCGCCAATGCCGTAAATGCTGCCTGGCAGCCACTCGATATGAAGTCCGGCAGTGATGATGCCGTGCACACCGACAGTATCTCCGCTGAGCTCAAACCACTGCGCAGCCCCGCTGAGCTGCCGCCCGTTCACCCCATGAACTGGCTCGTTGTTATCGAAGAGATCCCTCAAGACTGAACCCCTTCATGTGCACTGCCCATCCCCTCACCAATCTCCTCGGTGAACTCGCCGTCGCTTTTGCTGGCAGAGAAATCTCCGATGTCCAAGTGCGCACCGGAGGGTTGATTTATCTGCACACCAATCGTGGTCTCGAGATCGCTGAAGGCTTTGGCATTCAAGATGCAAAAGCAGTGGGTCAATTGGCCGAGGCCCTGTTTCTCTGCCAATCGGTAGAGATCTGGACCGATACCAATGCCATCGGCAATGCCGACCGCATGTGGGAGATGGTGCGCAATCGTCGAGTCATTGATTTTAGCTGTGAAGAGGGCGCCCTCGGCTCACCTGTCCGCATGCGTGTGCAGGTGCATCTCAGCGAGCATGGCATGGGTGTAACCTGCCGCTGGTTGAGGGCGAAAATCAATCAGCTCGAGACACTCGGCATTGACCCGCTGATCTCTGACAGCTTACGCGATCTGATGCAGCGCCGCTTTGGACTTGGCCTCATCACAGGGCCCACAGGCTCAGGGAAATCCACCACCCTGGCTGCCATCCTCGACTGGGTGCGGCGCAATTTCCATAAGCACATCGTCACCATCGAGGACCCCATTGAATATCGCTACGATACCATGATGGATGATCCCAATCAGCCGGGTGTGATCATGCCTTCACCTTCGCTCGTCACCCAGCAGGAGGTGGGCAGGCACACGCTATCCTACCAGAGCGGATTGAAGGAAGTGCTGCGCAAAACTCCGAACATCATTCTCATCGGAGAAATTCGTGATCGCGAAACGATGGAGACCTGCATTGAGGCCGCGCAGACTGGGCACTTTGTGCTTTCCACGCTGCACACACGCGGTGCAGTGAAGACCATTGACCGCATTTTGGAATTCTTCCCCAAGGACCAGCAGCCGGGCATTCTCCATCGGTTGAGCGAGACGCTAACCTTCGTGTTATCTCAAGGTCTGCTCACCGGCTTCAATGGTCGTGTGCTCGTTACTGAATACCTGCAAAACACCAGCGATGCGGTCTCGGCAGGCATGCGCGCCTACGATGGCAGCGCTACCTCCCTCGCCGACGCCCTGCGTTACAAAGGCAACCTGCGTTGGGATCAAAGCCTCATCAATCTCTATCGAGCCGGCCACATCTCTGAGGATGTTTTCAATGCGAACCTGCTGGGGTGAGCCGTGGACTTGCATTCGACGATTCCAGGCCCGGCTGCAGTGTCCGTTCAATCATGCCACGAATGCGAGTGAGAAGTTTCGCATGGTCTTCGAATTCTTGGCGGCGCATCACAGGAATGCCCTCCCACCAGCCATCACTTTGGGCACCGCTGCGCAGCATTCGATAACGCTCCAAGCATTTTTCGAGGATTTGCCATTGCTCCATGATCGCTTGGTGATCACGGTGAGGGTTGCCAAGTTGAAGCTGGTCGTTGAGCAGATTGATGGCTGCACCAGCCCCGGTGAGCGCATCGGATAAACTTCCTGACTCACGCACGCCGTAAGCCATGGCACTCTGCGCCAGCGAGTGCAGATCAGCACGAGCGACTTCTGGAGACTTGGTGCGCGAGGCGATGTGAAAATGCAAGATTTCGTAGAGGGTGGCATCGCCTGGATCCAGCTCATAGGCAAAACGAAGACGCACGTCCGCAGCAGCATTAAGATAATTCTGATGCGCGTTCGACAGAGGCAGGCGGCTGGTTCGTTGGGTGCGACTTTTCTCGAGACGCGTGAGGTGATCGACGCGGGCTTGCAGCCATGAAACGTCTGCCGGGGAGGGAGGTGGAATGAGAGGTGGCGGCATGCCTTTGCGGGCAAAACGACCCGGTGGCGGAGGTGGGACGTTTTGCGGAGGTTTAGTCGCAGTGACAGGAGTTGCCGCGCTTTCGCCACCGTGCCAATAACTATACAGAGAATCGCGAATCAATCGTGCCGTGAGACTACCATAAGCGCTGCCAGCCAATGCGAAAGCTGGCGCTGGAGTCTTTGCCCGCAATGTGGGCTGTGAGCTGGACACGGCATGTCCCGCCCACCACAGAACAGCTGCGGCGGTGAGCGTCAAGAACGTGTGCGGAAGAGACATAATCCGAGAAGAGTGAGAGCGGCCCCTTGCAGCCCCAGTGTGCTGATGACACCCAGAAAGTCCGCTGTGGAAAGCGGACCCATTTTGAAAACCAGACGCGGGGTCAGATCCGCCAAATGATAATGCGGCAGTGCCAGCCAGAGGGATTGCAGTACACTCGACTCAGCTCCGCCGAGAACGGGTGCCAACCAAGCCGCGCCGAAGAGCCCGACAAACAACAATCCGGTCGGCACCATGAAGGCGATGACCTCAGCGGTGCGTGAGCCCAAAGCCACGGCCAGCACCAACAAAGGCGAAGCGCAGAGACTGTAAATGAAGGCATATTGGAAAACCAGAGTCGTCCACATCTGCGCTTCATCGGGCCGCTTGGGCAGAGTCCAGGTGAGACAAAAGATCACTGCAATGAGCACAACAGCCAACATCCAGACCAGGATCGCCGCACTGAGTTGCAGGCACTGACTGATCCGTCCGGTGCCCGCGGCATGAAGGTGCTCCAGCATGCCTTCACGGCGCATGCGATGCCCGAGTGCTGAAGCTTGAAAAGGCAACCAGGTGAAGAGTGCAATCCAGGCGTAAACCCATGCCGCTTGAGCTCGCGCAGGTTGGAGAATCTGTGGATTTTCTTCCCAAGGCGTCAGCAGCGGAGCGATCCAAATGAAGAGGCCCGCGCCGAGCAAGAGCAGCCAACAACTGCCGCGTCCCATGAGGCCAGCCAGGCTGAGTCGAAATAAAGGAAAGGCACGCTGAGAACTCATGATTGCAGGGTGCGATAGGTTTCCATCCAAGTGTTACCCTGGCGCTTTGTCGCATGTCGCAACTGCCCGTGAGCAATGGTCAGCAGAGAATCAGCCTCACGCACGCACTCAAGCTCATGCATGATGACCAGTCTCATCGTGCGAGTGCTCGCCGTAGCCCAGAGTTGTGTCACCTGCTCACGCGTTTCGGCGTCCAGACCCGTGAGTGGTTCATCCATGAGCAGCACACTGCTCTCGCTCTGTGCAGCCTTCACCTCAGCGAGAATGAGCAGTACCTTTTGACGATTGCCACGTGAGAGCTTCCCGATGGGCGTCGTTAGATTCAGCCCCAGAATATCAGCCAGATTTTCTGTCGAAGCGAGCGCTTCACCTTTGAACCAAGCACGAAAAAAAGTGCGCGATTTCATCTCAGGATCGACCCGCAGTTCATCAGCGAAGTAATGCACCTGGGCTGCTGTTTTGACCTGACCTTTCAGCGCGGGTGAAAGACCAGCCAGCGTGCGCAGCAAGGTGGTTTTTCCAGACCCATTCGGAGCCACCAGCAGATGAAGACCCGTGCTAGCATGAATGTCACCTGCAACCTCCACGAGGCACTGCGAGGTTCGTTTCCAAGGCAGACCGGTGCGATAACCAAAGCGTGTGCCGCTGGGAATGAGAAGAAGAGTTTCAGAGGCCATGCAAAGAAGGAAGTACGTTCACTGTCCAACGTCCCAAAGTCCATCATTTCCCTTCAAAGAGGGATCATAAACTGCAGTGCCAAGCATCAGACGTGGCGGCATGATCGTGTGATCAATGCTGAGCTCATCATTATCCAAACTCACCACCACAGGCATGGTGCTCCAGCCTTGAGGCAGATACACCTGCAACTGCGCCGCACTCACCTCCGCAATGTCAGCTGTGGGGTGATCGGACAAATAAGAACGCTGCGCGGCAAACACAGCCTGAAGTGACAGCGCTGCATCTTTGCCACGCTGCCAATCACGAACGACCGAGATATTCATGCCCGCAAAGGTGGCCAACCCCAGCAAAAGACCAATCACAAGACTGATCTCAATGAGCGTGAAGCCAGCCCTTCGACGGCCTGTAGGAGACAAACAATGTGTCATGGCTTGGGCGTGAGGAT
>JAIXVB010000256.1 GCA_027483245.1 Verrucomicrobiaceae bacterium
CGTCTGACCGTGCTGGACCTGCGCCAAACCAAGGTCACCGACGCTGGCTTGGAAGGGCTGACGGCCCTGAAAAAACTGCGCACGCTGAATCTGTTTGGCACGGAAGTCACGGATGCTGGAGTGAAGCAACTTGCTGCGATCAAGAGCCTGAAGGAAGTCTCGCTCTACAACACCAAGGCCACCGACGCAGCGGCCAAAGAACTCGCTGCCGCCATTCCTGGCATCAAGGTGACGCTGAAATAAGCGCGCGGTAACGGTCCACCATGACCCGCATGGAGAAATGCTCCTGCACGTAGCATTGAGCCGCTACGGCCATGCGGGCACAGAGATCGGCGTCTTGCAGCAGGGTGAGCAAAGCTTTGCTGAAGGCGTCTGCATCACCGCGAGGAGTGAGAAATCCTGTTTCCCCCTGACGCACTTGATCCACCGCCCCGCCAACTGCCGTGGCCACGATCGGCAGTCCAGAGGCCATGGCTTCAAGCGAAGCGTTGGGACAACCGCTTGGCTCTGAGATCATGGCGAAGACGTCCAGAGAATCGTGAAAAGCAGGCATGTCCTGCACTTCGCCCAACCACTCCACAGGCAGATCGGGGCAGGAGGCGCGCAGGGTTTCTGCATAAGCTTCAAAACCACGCTCCTCACCTCCGGCGATGCGCAAGATCACCTCGGGCATCACCTGGTGAACGCGGCGAAAGGCAGCCAATAGATCTTCGAGTTTTTTCTGCGGATTCAGGCGTGCCGCTGTGCCGATGGCGAGCCCAACTCGCGGGGATCGCAGACCTGAAGAAGTCGGCCAATCGGTGCGTTCAGGCACACCATTCGGGATCACCTGGACACGAAGACCAAAGGTCGCTTCAGCGCGTGCTTTTTCCTCCGCATACTTCACCACCACACCGGCCAGATGCTGGCCATAATCCTTTGCCTCGAGGTAGGGCAAGCCTGGTCGCGGATTCGAGAAAAACTTCTCCCAGGAGTCAAAGAGCATCTCCCCAGGACTGACCTCAAACACAGGCGTGTCCCACAGCGCCTCGGCGATCAGCAGCTTGCAGGAAGGGATCACATTCCAGAACATCACAGCCGCGGGTGGGTTCTCTGCCATCGCCTCCAGCAAAGGAAGCACAATGTCCACCGGGTCACGACCCTCGGGGGTTGGCAGCGGCAGAACAGGAATGTCATGAGCGATCAAATCCAGCCTGCCGGGGGTCGGATGATCCGCCTCTTCTTGGAGGATGGCCGCACGCACGTCTTCGCCCTCTCGTTTCAGCGCCTTCAAAAGACGCCTCGCACTGGACTGCGCGCCGCCCGTGGAAAAATTGTTCGCGATCAACAACAGCCCGCGCGGTGTTTTGGCGCGCCGTTCCTGCTGACACAAAACACAGTGGTAGAGCCAACGATGTCGCGCGGTCATGACCGGTGTGGTGAAGCTGGATGCCAAGGAAGCCCCCGTCAGGCCCATCACCTCCAAACAGCCCTGGGCAATGCCCGCGATGATCTGCACCCGTTGCTGTCCGCCGACCACCCGCACCTGCGGATGCTCACGCGCGATCTCCGGTGCCCCACCCACGTCGGTGGTCACCACGGGCAAACCAAGAGCCAAGGCCTCCAACTGCGCCAAACTCAAACCTTCATGCGCGCTGGTGCTGACAAAAACATCGGCTGCCGATAAAAAACCCGCCACGTCTTCCACGGCCCCTGGCCAATAGACATCCTGCCGCAGTCCCTGCGCATCCACCGCCTGCCAAAACAGCTCCGTCTCTGCCAAAGCCGCCGGATCACGTTGTGCGGCCTCTCCCGCCAGCATCAAACCCACGCGTCGGGAGGGCAGTCGCCAACGCAGCGCCACAAGCACCTCCACGAGCCAAGACAGTCGCTTCTGCGGCCGTGGATTGGCCAAGGTCACGAGCACAAGATCCTGTTCGCCAAAGCCTGCCTTTTCCCGCCAAGCGCGCGTTTCATCGCGTTTCAAGGTCGCCGTGCGGATGCCATTCCAAACGGTCCGACTCACCACCGGCAGTGTTTTTAAATCTGCCTCCACGGCCCGCGAACAAGCAATCAACAAATCCGCATCCTGTGCCTGAATGTCCGCCAAACCCTGCGGCCAACCTGCACACTGATTGTGAATGGTCGTGACCACGGGGATGCCATGAGCGCGCAAGCAGCGCAGCGTTTCTCCATTCAAAAGATGCGCATGAATGACATCCACGCCGAGCTGCCGAGCCAACCTCGCCACCTCGTCCGCGCGCCTTTGAGGATCTGCGGGCAGATGCGCGAGCGAGATCATGCCTATGGGCGACTCATAGCTGGCACGAGCCGGTGAGCCGAGCACCAGAAGACGTGAGGCGACTCCTTGTCGGGGCAACTCCTCATGCAAGTCCAGAACCAGCCTTTCCGCCCCACCACGCTGAACACTCGTCACCACCTGGAGCACCCGCAGTCGAGTGTCCAGGCAGACATCCAGGGCATCGAGACGAATGATCTGCCAACCTTCGGAGATGCCTTGGGCTATGATTTCTTCAGGCAGGGCAGATCCAACGCGCTGCTGCGCTGCTGCATTCAAAAGCAAACTCATCGGAGCTGGTAAAGACGAACCTGCTCGTGTGAAATCGCCTCCACAGCACTGCAGGACTTCTCGCCAGAGTGGAATCGGAGGAGCCGCAACGCCGGGTTGATCCGTCGATTCGACCACCGCACCGATGCCCAGGAATGGCCTGCTCTCAGGCAATTTGGGCAACCGCAGTGCAGCCTCGCGCGGACGCCAGCATCCCGCCTGAACATGCCAAGTCACCTCGTCCAGATTCACCCCTGCGAGACTGCGGAGGGTCCGTTTGGCCAGCGTTCCTATCGTGGTCGTAACCCGCACTCCCATAGCTCTCAGTAAGCCGATGGATGCGAGTCAAAAGATCGGGTGTTTGAGCGATGATCTCGTGACGAATGACGGGTGTTTGAAGAGCTGGAAAAGCTCGGCTCATGAGTCACGGGTCCGGCACCCACGGTCTGGACGGAGACACGGGTCGGTCGCTGACCGGTGAAGATGAAGTGCCCCTCAGGCCCGGGCATGAAACTGATCTCGTCACTCAAGGTCTGACCGTCCACATCCGCGCTGTATGTCAGTCGTTCGCCCTGCTGATCCAGAGTGCCCACAACGTAGAACCCGCTGTCTGTCACCTGCACCCGAAAGGGACTGCTCAGAGTGACCTGCTGAGAAAGGCGATCCGCCATCTGCTGCCCGGTCAAACCCGCCGCACTGCCCAGCTTCATGGGACCACTCATCGCACGCCAAACTTTGCGAGCGATCCAGATGAAAAAGAACACGACACCGCCAAACAC
>JAIXVB010000173.1 GCA_027483245.1 Verrucomicrobiaceae bacterium
GACACGGTTTTGGAGATCGCTTTTGATTCCATCCAGGCCAGCAGCCGCCATGACAGCGGGCTGTCGCTGCGTTTTCCGCGCATCAGAGCCATCCGCCGAGACAAGAGCCCGGCGGAGATTGACACGCTGGACTACGCGCGCAAGCTGGCGGGCTTGTGAGGCTTCATTCGGGATGCACAATGATGACGGTCTGTTGCTGCTCTTGAGTCTGCTGATGTTGTGCCCGCAAGGTGTGGCGACCGGGACTTAGCATGATAAACCAGCCTGCAGGATCACGCTGAACGTTCAGGGTGTCGCACTGCCATTGCACACTTTCGGCGGGTTCCGCCTGGAGGAGCAATCGGCGGCCACCTTCGCGGATGTCAGGGTCGAGTCGGATGACGGTGCCGGAGAGTGGGTTCAAGATGCGCAGCGGTTGTTCTCTTTTGGATTCTTCCACAACGACGAGATCGCCCATCCAATTGTCACCACTGCGCACCCACGTCGCGTATTCAGCGGATAAAAGTGCGCGACCCCGAACATCGTAATCAGCCTCATTGGCCGCAGGTGGCAGATGACCTTGGAGAAACCATTCGTCACGACTCACGCGCGCAGGGGGAGATTGTGCGGTGAGCCTCTTGCCCGTGCGGGGGTCCACGCGGGCTTGCACGAGAGTTGCGGGCCGTTCATACCAAGTCACGCCAAAGCGGTGCTGAAGTTCCAAAAAGACATCTCGCCAGATGGGGGCAGCGCCTGTGACGCCCGAGACATCTTGCATGGGACTGTTGTCGAAGTTCCCTGCCCAGACGCCAACCGTGTATTCAGGAGTGTAGCCCACACACCAGTTGTCACGATAGCTGGTGCTGGTGCCTGTTTTAACGGCCGCCGGAAAAGGCAGTCGGAGGGGCGAGTGTTGGCCAAAGGTGAGGGAACGCGCACGATTGTCACTGAGGATGTCGGCGATGAGATAACAGGCTGCTTCGTCGAGTCGCTGTGTTTTTGGGTTGGCCTGGGGGACGAGGGTCCAGGGTTGATCGATACCCAATCGAGCAAGGCAGGCGTAGGCGTTGGTCAGTTCAAGCAACCGCACGGGGGCATTGCCCAGAGTGAGCCCCAAGCCATAATGTTCAGCGGATTCGGTAAAGGTCGTTAGGCCTAGCTCTTGCATTCGCTTGAGCAGTATCTCGGTGCCGCCCAGACGGCTGAGGACTTTCACGGCCGAGATGTTCAAGCTATTGCCCAAGGCCTCGCGATAAGTCATGGGTCCATAGACCCGGTGGGCGTAATTTTCAGGCCGATAGGTGCCCGTGGGCGTGCCATATTCGACGGGCAAATCGGCCACGAGGGTGGCTGCTGTGGCTCCACGCTCCAGCGCGAGCTGATAGGTGAAGGGTTTCATCGCTGAGCCGGGTGAATGCGGTGCCCAGGCACCATTGATCTGCCCGCCGTCTTTGCCAAAGAAATCTCGAGAACCAGCGAGGGCGAGCACCTGACCACTGACGTTTTCGATCACCACCACGGCGGCCTGGGTGACGTGGCGCTCTTTCAGCGTGGCGAGGCGGGCGGTGATAATGGTCTCGATGGATCGTTGCAGGCTGGCATCCAGCGTGGTCTGAATGCGCGTGTGGTCGGGAGAGGATTGAGAGCGCAGCATCTCGACGGCGTGCGGAGCTTCAAAGCCACCGTGAAAGCGTCGCAACTTCAGGGGCTCAATCAAGGCCACGCGCAACTGCTCTGCGCTCAACCAGCCGAGTTCATGCATTTTGGTTAGGATGCGTTGCTGGCGTGGGCGAATGGCCGCAGGTTGGCGCAGTGGATTGTAGCGCGTTGGCGATTGTGGGATGGCTGCTAGCAGCGCGCATTCAGCCGGTGTGAGGTCACTCAAGGGCTTGTCAAAGTAACCCTGGGCTGCGCTGGCACAGCCGGTGAGTGAGTTGCCATAACTGATGCTGCTCACATAACGGGCGAGCACCTCTTCGCTGCTCCAGCTCATGGCCAGTCGTCGAGCTTGCAGAGCCTCCTTCAGCTTCACGGAGAATGTCCGTTTGGGGCGTGCGGGATGGCTTACCTTGATGAGTTGTTGATGGATCGTTGAGGCTCCTGACAGGATGCGGCCCGCGCTGAGGTTGTCGCGCAGAGCCCGAAGGATGGCGATCAAGTCCACGCCGCCATGATGACCGAATCGTTTGTCCTCAGCCGCCAAGGTAGCACTGCGGAGAAGCGGTGGAATTTCATCAAAGGAAAGCGCCGCAGCGACACGCTCACCCTCGCGAGTCAGCAGCATGCGCAGCGGAGATCCGTCCTTGGCGAGATAACGAACGGAGATGGGCTGGGCGACCTGCAAAGACGGTGGGAGCGCGACGCACCAAGGCAGAACCCACCAGCATGCGGCCACGAGGCCTGCAGAGACAAGCAGGAGCTTCCAGTGACGGAGAAACAGGCGGCGCATGAAAGAGGAAACGATCCTCTTGAGATACTCTTAAGTTCATGGGATCGGCGACATAAAAAGCAAGTTTCCGGTGCTTTCCTGCGAATGTGCTCCATGCCTAAATGCCAGATGATTCCACGATTGATCACCGCCCTTTTGCTCTTCGCGTATTCGACAGCTCAGGCTGCGGAGCTGCCCCTCAGTGTTGCCTTCACAGGTGCGGCAGGGCCTTATTCGAAGGAACGTTGGAAGCTGGATTGGCCAGGCTGTGAGTTCCAGGATGGAATCGAGGAGGGGCATGTGTCGTTGCATGAACAAGAGGCCTTGAAATGGCTGCGAGTGTCTTTTGTGCCGGGTCAGATCGGGCCTGAGAAAGGTGGAGCAGGCTGGCGTTACCCGATTGGCAAACACCGCACGGCAGAGCTGCACTACACCTTGAGATTCAGTGAAGGATTCGACTTTGTGAAAGGTGGAAAACTGCCCGGCTTGTGCGGTGGGCCAGAGAATGTCAGCGGTGGACGTCGGGCCGATGGCAGCAATGGATTCTCAGCCCGACTCATGTGGCGGCGCGAAGGGCGTGGAGAGGCCTATGTTTATCACAAAAACCAGCCCGAAAACTATGGGCATAGCTTTGCCTTCCCTGATGATTTTCGTTTTCCGACCAACGAGCCCGTGAAGGTGCGGCTGGCGGTGAGCATGAACAGCGCTGGGAAGCGTGATGGTGTGCTGCGTGTTTGGGTGACTCTTCAGGGGCAGGGAGAAAGGCTGATGGTCGAGCAAACCGACATGGAATGGCGCTCGGCGGAGACTTTCAATGTGGACAGTCTTTACTTCGAAACCTTTCACGGGGGCAACGATCTGACGTGGGCTCCGACACGACCCTGCTGGGCTGAGTTTTCGGAGATCCAGGTGGTGAAAGGGAAGAGTCCCTGAAGACTGAGACGCCGAGTCCCGTATGAACTCGGCTCATGCGTTGTCTCATTGCACTCTTGGCCTTCGGGTTTCTCAGCACCGCCCTCGCGGCTGATAAAAATCATCATGTCGTTTTGATCAGTCTGGATGGATTCCCCGCCTGGATGTGGAAGGACCCTTCTCTCCCAGTGCCCAATCTGCGCAAGCTCGCCGCAGAAGGTGCGAGCACCCAGGCCATGACCGTCTCCAATCCCTCCATCACATGGATCAATCACACGACCTTGGTGACCGGGGTGAATCCGCGCAAACATGGTGTGCTTTTTAACGGACTGCTGGTGCGTCAGGGCACGGACAAGTCGCCCAAAATCGAACCTTGGGTGCACAAGAATCGACTCGTTCATTCGCCCACCTTGTATGACCTTGCGCATCAAGCAGGCCTGACCACGGCTGAGGTGGATTGGGTAGCAATTAAAGACGCAGAAACCATCGACTGGAGTTTCCCTGAGTTGCCCAGTGCGGAGGGCAAGGTGGAAAAAGAGATGATCGCTGCAGGATTACTCACTCCGGAGCAGATCACCTGGATGAATCCTGGACCCCAGCGCAAAAACATGTCCTGGCATGACAGCACCTGGACACAGGCGGCCATGCACATCTTCAAAACTCATCGGCCTAACTTACTGCTGTATCACACCCTGAATACGGATGCCGTGCATCACGAATACGGACCCGCCTCACGCGCTAGCTTCACGGCTCTGGCTTACACGGATCGTTTGGTGGGGGACCTGGTGCAGTCAGTAGAGCAGGCAGGTCTGAGAGATCAGACGACCTTTGTCATCAGCACCGACCATGGTTTCAAAAAGGTGACTCAGTATGTGTATCCCAATGTGGCTTTGAAGCTGGCTGGCCACGCCCGTGCTTTTGGCAATAGCGTGACTCAGTGTGAAGTCGCGGCGATGACCCAGGGAGGATTGGCTTTCATTTACATCACGGATCCTGCTCGCAAGGCTGAACTGCTGCCAAAGCTGAAGGAACTCTTTGCTAAAACCGAGGGTGTGGAACGTGTGATCGACGGCCAAGAAGGGCCGACGCTGGGCATGCCGAAGCCAGAGGAAAACCAAGGCATGGGAGATCTCATTCTCTATGCCAAAGCAGGGTATTCCTTCAATGCAGGTGCTGCGGGGGAATCTGTCACGGGCCCCAGCGTAAACTATGGCGGCACGCACGGGTATCCGAACAGCGATCCTGAGCTTGATGGCATCTTCATCGCCTCAGGTCGCGGCATTCAAAAGGGCGTGGTCCTGCCACGCATGGCGAATTTGGATGTGGCGCCGACCATCGCTCGTTTGATGGGTCTGACGTTGCCTGAAACAGATGGGCGGGTCTTGGAAGAGATTTTGGTCAAATCGAACTGAGGTGAAGGTCGAGATCAAAAATCTGCTCGGCGAGGTGCTGGACAGGTCGATGATCGTGATACGCGGGAAGCGCTGAAAACACCTCAAGGCCGTGCGGCGAGGGATAGCTCAATGATGCGCACGCACAGGTCAGGAAACTCAATGCCAACGGCCAGCGCGGCCTTGGGCAGCAGACTGCTGCTGGTCATGCCGGGGATGGTGTTGATCTCCAGGACAAAGGGTGCGTTGTCTGAGGCGCGGAGCATGATGTCCACACGACCATAGACCTCGGTGCCGCAGCTCTTGAAAGCGGCCATGGCGGCGGCTTGCACGCGTTGAGTTGTCGCTTCATCAAGTTCAGCAGGGCAGTGGTAGAGCGTCTTTCCCGTGCCGGTCATCCAGGGATACTTGTTGTTGATGTCGTAGAAACCTTCGACGGGTTCGATGTGGATGATGGGCAGCACTTGATCACCCAAGATGCCGATGGTGAGCTCTTTGCCTTCGATGAAATCTTCGACCAAAGTGCTGCTGCCGAATTTCTTCGCTTCTTCTTCGGCCTTCACCCATTCCTCTTGGGTCCGGCAAATATTCACTCCCACGCTGGAGCCTTCACGTGGGGGTTTGGAGACGAGCGGAACGGAGATGTTCAGGGGCTCACTGCCATCGAGTTTGTAGTTTTGAGAGAGCGGAGTCGGCACCCCAGCGGCAATGAACTTTTCTTTGCTCTGCGCCTTGTCAAAAGCGACGCGGCTGCTCTGAACCCCGGCTCCGGTGTAGCGGATGCCACGCTGCTCCAGGATGGCTTGAAGCTGGCCATCTTCTCCAAAGGTGCCGTGAATCAGATTCATGGCGATGAAAACGTCCTGAGGGCACTCGAAATCGGGGCCGGTGACATCGATTTCGATCAGATCGGCGCCCTTGGTTTTTAAAGCAGCAATGACACTCTCCGCTGTCTTTTTAGACACTTCGCGTTCTGAACCGGGGCCTCCGAAAAGGATGGCGATCTTCTTTCCTGTGATGTCGAGCATGGCGCGGAGATATGCAGTGACTCGC
>JAIXVB010000227.1 GCA_027483245.1 Verrucomicrobiaceae bacterium
ACGCCCACCCCACCACCACCCAGCACCCCAAAAACGGCTGCTGTGCCTCTGAAAAAGGAAACGGTCCGCATCACTTTGCGTTCCCGCCCGGGTGCTGGCGCGACTCAACCGCGTGAAGCAACAGCTCCAGTGTCTCCGATCACCAGCTCGAACCTTCCTCCTGCGGATCTGCCCAAGAAATCGACCGCACCGATTCAGCTGCCTTCCGCTCCTCTGCCACCTCCAGCCCCCAAGTCCGCCACGGCCCCGGTGAAGCTGCCTCCGGCACCCTCGGATCTCTCCCGTCGCACGACCTCTGCCGTTCCTGTGCTGGCAGCCGCGGCACCAACGCCGCCCCCACCGACTTCCCCTGTTCCACCGCCAGCGCGTCCAGCAGCTCCACCTGCCCCGATGGCTGCGCCCCCACCTCCGGCAGCGACCGTGCCGATGGCACCCGCTCGCCCACCAGTCGTCCCTGGTGCTCCGATCGCTCCTCCCGTTCCTGGCGGCCCACCACGCGTCCCCGGCGCTCCGGTGGCCCCACGTCCAGTGGCTCCCTCCGCGCCGACTCCGGCTGCACGCATGGAAACAGGTGCGACCACCGCCCCCCTGTCCAAACCAGGCCCACGCCCACCAGGCGTTCCAGGAACCGCTCCTCTGGGTGCCAATCCCGCCGCAGCTGGCCTTCCAAAGGCCACGGTTAAGCTTCAGCAAACGCAGCCAATGACTCGCCCGAGCATCGCGGCTCCTCCAAGTGCCCCCGTGAAGCGCACCGCTGCGGCTGATTCTCAGCAGTTCTATGAGGAAAAAGATCCTGAAGAAGGTTTCGTGCCGCTCTCAGTGATGTGCCTGCTTCTCTCCGTCATTCTGATGGCCGTGCAGATGTTTGGCAGTGACCGTGTTTCCTCAAGTGCAGGTTCACCCATCATGGTTCCGCCTGCAGTGCCAGTGAAATGGGAAACTCGTAATCCTGATGGCAGCTGGACGAATAACTTCGCCCGCTCTCTCCCACAGATCCCTCAGTAATCGGTTCTTCAAACCTCACCTTCTTTCTATCCTATGCCTCTCGCTTGGTTGGTTTTTCTCCTCTCTGTCGCTGCACTGGCTCTGAACTTCATCGCCAAGAGCGGTGGTTCAGGTTTCTAATGCCCGATTGAAGCTCATTCTTGGCACCCCTGCTGCATCACTGTGGCAGGGGTGTTTTTTTGCCCCCTCTGATTCCTCCCCCTTCCCCGATGGAGATTAAATCGCCCAGTTCCCCTAGCCAAGATTACAGAAAGATCGTCGTGGGCATTGGGGCTGCGACTTGGGATAGCCTTTGGCTGGTGGATTCCTTCTCCGCTGATGAGCGTGTCACCCAAGTGCTGGCGCACGCCGAGATGTCTGGAGGTCCCGTCGCCACCGCGCTTTGTGTTCTTGGCAGTCTCGGACACTCTGCGGCTCTGATCGATGTCCAGGGCGATGATGCGGCGAGTGCTCTCATTCGCGCGGATCTGGAAAAAGACGGTGTCAGTACGGATCACCTGCAAAGCCATCCAGGGGCGACTTCCCCCGCAGCCACGGTCACTGTGCGATGTGGAGACGGCGCACGCCAGATTCTTTATGCCCCCTCAAGCGCCGGTGAACCCCAGCTGAGGCAGAGCGAGCGTAACCTCATCGCGGGAGCTCACTTGCTGCACATCAACGGCCGGCACGAGTTGGCTGCGACAGAGGCTGTTCAATGGGCGCAAGCCCAGGGAGTCACGATCTCCTTCGACGGGGGGGCCGGGCGTTATCGCGAATCAGTGCGCGGCCTCTTCGAAGCCAGCCACCTCAGAATCGTGGCCTATGATTTCGCACGCCGCTACACCGGGCTCGAAGATCGAGAACTCATGCTGGATCGACTGATCGAAGGCCCCGCTCAATTGGCCGTGATCACCGAAGGCACGCGCGGAAGTTGGGTCGCCCTGCCAGATGGAACCCGACTGCATCAGCCTGCCCACATCGTGAGTCCAGTCGTGGACACCACCGGCTGCGGGGATGTCTTCCATGGTGCCTTTCTCCACGGCTGGCTGTGCGGCTGGGAGGCGGGTCGCTGTGCTGAATTCGCAAGCCAACTTGCCGCAACCAATGCGCTCGGGTTAGGCGGCAAATGGTGTCTGCGGCAGCCACGTCCGACTTAATCAGGCAGCGATTATTGGCCCATTCGACGGCTGGCCTGTTCTAAAATGCGGCGTTCATCATCCGTCAGACTGTGGAGCCCCTGCTCACTGATTTTATCGAGAATCGGGTCGATCTCATCACGCATGATGTCCACTTTGGGATCGTTGCGCGGATTTTGACGCCGAGCGGCCTCGACATCCACCTCCACAACTGGACGCACACGTTTGGCCATCTGAGGCTGCCGACGGAGGCGAAAGGGGTTTCTTTGCGAGTCCTGAGTGAAGAGATGCATGGGAATGCCTCCATAACCCAGGGAGCGCGCATAATACCAACCAGCCACGGCACCGCCGATGTGGGCGAAGTAAGCCACCGCTCCACCGCCCCCAGAAAGCCACCCTGGCAGCACATGGAAGAGAGCCAT
>JAIXVB010000454.1 GCA_027483245.1 Verrucomicrobiaceae bacterium
GTCTGAGCCAGCGCCTGATAAAGCGCCTGTTCCGGCCCCTGGGCAGCCACACTGCGGGCAAGCCTGGCCGACTTTCGGGCGAGTCGATGCTGCGCAGCGGCCTCGATCATGGAAAGCACACGCGCAGCCGGCATGTCACGCAGAGGCGCCGCACAGCGGCCGATGCGCGCAGCAGCCAGATCCCGATTCGGGCGCGCGCCGATCTCCAACATCGCTGGATTGAGATGCACCTGCACGATCTGCCGATGCTCCGCGGTACGAGTGAAAAAGCGCTCCTCAGGTGCATGCAGAAAGAGATGCAAAACCACATGAGCGTAGTCTGCATTGGCCCCATGCTGGTGCCGTTCCCAATCACGTGCGTCGGGATCCAGCTCGATGTCTCCCCGCAGCGTCTGGCCGTCCACACTCACCGCACAGCCCGTGAAATCAGGACCCACGCAAGCGTTCCACGTGCCGAAGTCCAGGATGCGCACAGGCTGGCCGTCCAGGCTGGTAAACTCACTGCCAAAGGCCCCGGCAAACCAAAGGCTCTGCACATCCAATTCATTCATGGGCTGCTCAAACCCACGAAGCGCAGAGCTCTCCTGCAAATCGCCAAAAAAGGAATCTCGAAAGCGTTCATAACGCTCTGCCAGAGGCAACGCAGGAAAAGAAGTCCCGGAGTTCACAGCAGTCCCTCCCTTGAAAATTACGCAATTGAATTGAGCTGGCGCAAAGAGACCTCTTCCAGCGACCCCACCCGCTGCCAAGCACCCGAGAAATCCAGGTGCTGCGTCATCGGCCCAGGGACCACGATGCAGCGCATCCCAGCAGCCTTGGCCGCGCGCAGGCCATTGAGAGAGTCTTCAAAAATGAGCACCTCTTCAGGCTCCACCCCGAGCCGGCCCGCCGCATGGAGAAAGAGCGAGGGGTCAGGTTTGACCTTACCCGTATCATCAACCGTGGTCAGGTGATGAAAGTGCTGACCGAGCTCCAGTTGCTCAATCCAGCGGCCAACCCAAGAGAGCGGGCTGCTGCTGGCCACGGCACAGGGAAGCCCAAGCTCACGGGCTTCATTCAAACGATCCACGACACCCGGCAAAGTCCGCAGCGTGGTGCGCAAGGAACGCTCATGCTCCAGGCGTGCCGCCTCCAGCTCCGGCCAGGGCAACGCACGACCCAACAGAGCATCCAGATCCCGACGCGGATCATAGTGCTCATTGAACTCCGTGCCGATGGCCTGAGCATACGTCTCCACCGTCAACTCGTGACCGTGCTGCGCATACAGCTCACGCCAGGTCAAGTAACCGACACTTTCCGTGTCCACAATGAGACCATCAAAATCAAAAAGGATTGCGCGAATGGGGGCGGGCATCGCCGACTATGGAGTGCCTAAGAGGGATCGGCAAAAGCAAAGAGGACCGAAGCTGAGGAAAGCTTTTTCACCGGCCTGAATCGCAGAGAGCGACCGAGACTCTTCCAACTTTCAAAAGTTCTCGCCCGTTTCAAAAATCAAATAAGCACGCCTCGCCCAAATCCTCATTGGTGATGTCGATAACTCCATGGAGGTTGCCAGGATGATCACGCTTCAATCTCCCACCTCTTCCGAGCTTAAAACTTGGCTGCGAGCCTTGCAGGATGAGCCGTTGAGCTATTCACATCGAGGCGGCATCGAATCACCACCTCAGAAGGGTTTTATTCCAGATGTGCATCGCGTCCATCTAGGTTCTGGGAGCACAACCTATCAGCAGGCCTGCGCGGCGCTGGATGCCTGGCAGATGTTCCCGACCTGGGCCGTCGTTCACCCACGAGGCAGCGAGCAGACCTCCGGAAAAATCGTCGCGATGGTGGCGCGTATTTGTGGGCTTTGGTGGATCAATCCCTGCCGAATTCTGAGGCGCTGCGACAGCGAAAGAACCCACGGTTTTGTCTATGGCACCTTGCCTCAACACACCGAGTGCGGCGAGGAGCGCTTTCAGGTGGAGCACCTCGCCAATGACTCGGTATGGTATGAAATCCGCGCTTTCTCACGTCCACAACACTGGATGGCTTGGCTCGGCTTCCCACTCGCGCGCTGGTGGCAGTGCCAGTTTGTGAAGGATTCACAGGCGGCCATGAAACTTGCCAGCCAACCATGAATCCGATCCTTCACCTCTTTTCCACGTCCGCCAGAATGCGCCTAACCATCAGCGTGATCGTTTGGCTCGGCTTCACCTGGGTGAAAGGCCTGAATCCACAGGCCGCCACATGGATCGAAGTTCTTTTGATGGCGTCGATCCTCATTCTAATGCCACTTGCGCGAGGTCTAGAAAAATCGCCTCAGCCCAACTCCAGCGAAGTCGCTGAGTTCCTCATCGGCCTCGCCCTTGCTCAGGCCCTGCTGCTCCCCATCCCTTCCCTGCTCGGCACCGTCATCTGCGGATGCTGGTTTCTGCATCGATCGAGAGAGGCTTGGCTCGCAATGCTGGAGGCAAGAAGTTCATGGCCAAAAGATCCCGCTTCGCTGTGTCAGATCTCCTCGTCCATGTTTCCCGCTGTGGGTGCCGCATGGCTGCTGGCACATCGCCTGAATTATCTGCCCTTCGACTTTGATTCTTTGATCGTCCTGCTCACCGCTGCGCACTTTCACCATGCCGGATTCACCTTGCCGCTGCTGGCGGGTTTGGCAGGGAAGGCTCTGCCAGGCGTTCATTCTCGGTGGGCGTGTCAGCTCATTCTCGCCGGGGTGCCTCTGGTCGCTGTGGGCATCACCTGCACACATTTCCAACTTCTTCCCTGGGTGGAGCCCGTGGCAGTCACCGTTCTGGTCGCCGGGGCTCTGGGTGTGGCACTGCTGCACATTCGCCAGGCTTTCCATCGACGAGCCCGAGGCTTACAGGGCCTGTGGTTTGGCATCTCTGGCCTGAGCCTTCTCGCCGCCATGCTCCTGGCCCTGAGCTTCGGTCTGCGCTCCCTTCTTCCCGAATTGGCCCTGCCAATGCCCGCCATGTGGGCTGTTCACGGCACACTCAACACCTTTGGGTTCGGCCTTTGTGGCATTCTCGCCTGGCGTTGTTGTCGTGCGGATGAGCCGACGAAACCCATGACTGCCTGAAATGCTGCTTGCCTCCAAGACGTTTGTTTCTCCCTTCCCCAACCCATGAAGTTTTTTCTCCTCACCCTCACCGCCTTCTCTCTCGCACTCCTCAGCCCGCTTTCTGCGGCTGAGAAAAAGCTCATCGTCATGATCGCGGGCAAACCCAGCCACGGCCCAGGTCAGCACGAGCACAATGCAGGCATCCAACTCCTGAAAAAGTGCCTGGAACAAGGCGCTGCGGATCAGGTCGAAATCAAAGCGCATCTGAACGGTGAATGGCCCTCGCAGGAAGAGCTTTCAAAAGCTGCCTCAGTGGTGATTTACTCTGACGGTGGCGGCGGACACCCCGCTCTGAAAGATGACCGACTCCAGCAGCTCGATGTCGAAATGAAACGCGGCTGTGGATTCCTGACGATTCATTACGCCGTCGAACCCACGATCGAGAAGGGCAACAAGGAGTTCATCGACTGGATGGGCGGCTGCTTTGAGATCAACTGGAGCGTCAATCCTCACTGGGATGCAAATTTCAAAGAATTCCCAGCTCACCCCATCGTCAGCGGTGTGAAACCTTTTGGCACCAACGACGAATGGTATTTCTACATGCGCTTTCGCAAAGGCATGACGGGGGTGACACCGATTCTCAGTGATGTGGCTCCAGACTCCACCATGAGCCGTGCGGATGGCCATCACAGTGGCAATCCCACCGTGCGTGAGTCAGTGAAAAACAAAGAAAAGCAACACGTCGCCTGGGCCGCAGAACGTGAAGGTGGCGGACGTGGCTTCGGCTTCACCGGTGGCCATTATCACAAAGGCTGGGCCAACAA
>JAIXVB010000382.1 GCA_027483245.1 Verrucomicrobiaceae bacterium
ACGAGCGGCTTTGATGACGGGGTGTTATGCTAATCGAGTGGGAATGCAGGGAGCGCTGAATCACACCAGCAAGGAAGGGATCAATCCACTGGAATTGCTGCTGCCAGAAGTGATGAAGGCGCAGGGATATGCGACGGCGGCCTATGGCAAGTGGCACCTGGGAACGGCAGAGATGTTTCATCCGCTGAAGCACGGCTTTGATGAATTTTGGGGCATCCCCTACTCGAATGATAACAGCAAGTATCACCCCAGCCTAGCCGCTGAGATGCCGCCGCTCCCTCTGTATGAGGATCTGCGGGTGATCGAGACAGACCCTGATCAAAGTCAGTTTACCCAGCGCATCACAGAAAAAGCCGTGAGCTTCATCCGGCGTCAGGCGCAAAAGCCCTTTTTCCTCTACCTGCCGCAGATCATGCCGCATGTGCCCATTTTTGCCTCGGAGCGGTTCAAAGGGAAATCTCCGCACGGTCTGTATGCGGATGTGGTGGAGGAACTGGACTGGAGCGTGGGCATGATCCTGGAGGCGCTGCGCCAAGTGGGCTTGGATGACAACACGCTGGTGATTTTTTACTCTGATAACGGTCCGTTTCTCAGTTACGGAAATCATGCCGGGAACGCAGGCGGGTTGCGTGAAGGAAAACTGACCAGTTTTGAAGGCGGTGTGCGCGTGCCCTTCATCGCCCGCTGGCCTGGCAAGGTGCCTGCGGGGCGTGTGTCGGAGGAAGTGATCACGGAGATGGATCTGCTGCCGACGCTGGTGCAGTGGCTCGGCGCTGCCGCGCCCACGTATCGAATCGATGGCCAGCCCATCGGCGATCTGATTCTGGGAAAAGAAGGCGTGCGCAGTCCGCATGAGGCGGTGGTCTTTTGGGCAGGCAATGAGCTGCAAGCCATCCGCAGTGGCGACTGGAAGCTGCATTTTCCGCATCCCTACATCACGCCGCATGAGACGCCTGGGCGCGATGGAAAACCCTCGAATTGGGAAAACATGAAACCTGCCGCCATCACACAATCAGGCATTGAGGGCATCGCCACTCGCCATGGTTACAAAGTAGCACAGCAGGAACTGGCGCTCTACAATCTGCGCGAAGACATGGGCGAGCAGCGGGATGTGAGCGCGATTCATCCCGAAGTGGTGGAACGTTTGAAAAAACTGGCGGAGCCGCTGCGCCTGCAATTGGGCGATAGCCTGACGAAGTCTGAGCCGACCGCGGCACGTCCACTCGGCCGCGCGCCCTGAGCCGGAGGGCACAGGGAAGGGGAGTCTGATGGCACTGCGCAGGCAGGTTGTGCAGGATGCTGACTTGCTTTCCATCTGAAAGTGGGGTTTAACGACGGCTGATTTAGAACCTAACCATGGAATCCATTGAGATCGCGCGCCTCAGCGCCAAGTATGCGGATGATAAGAAAGCGGAAAACATTGCCCTGCTCGACGTGCGAGGCCTGTCTCCCGTGACGGACTTTTTTGTGATCGCCACGGCGAACTCAAACCCACAGATGCGTGCTGTGCGGGATGAGATCGTGGCGCAGATGCGTGATGAGCATGGGATCAAACCCCTGTTCAGCGACGGTACTTTCGAGAGCCAATGGCTGATCGTGAACTACCCGAACGTGCTCGTGCATGTGCAATCTCCAGAAAAGCGTGAGTTTTATGCCCTGGAAGAGCTGTGGGGAGATGCCCCGAAGCTGGACTGGCAAGACACCGCCCCTGTTGCGGCGCCGACTCCGCGTGTGCGTGCGCCGAAGAAAAAAGTCGTGAAGGAAAAAACGGCGAAAAAAGCAGTCAAGAAGACGGCCAAAAAAGCCCCTGCTAAGAAGGCAGCAGCTAAGAAGAAAGTTAAATAAGTGAAGTTAGCCCCTGAGCTGATCACAGCTCAGGGAACGGGGGCAGAGCTCCACGATTGACGTCATCCACATCCCTTGAGCGGATGATGCGTGGGGTGAGTTGGTAGCTTGGTTTGGGTTTAAAGGCGGAATCTTCCGCCATTCGGCGCAGGAGAATCCAGGCGAAATCCACCAAGAGAGGCTGGTAAAGCGTCGCATCCAGACTGCCATCTCCCACCAGGGTCAGCCCACCTTCCGGACCACTGAGCCCATCGGTGCCGATGATGAGCACACCTTCCCGCGCTGTGCCCAGTGCCTGTGAGGCCCCCAGCCCCATGAGGTCGTCATGCGCATAGACTGCGTCAAAACTCTGCTGGAGTCGCAGGGCATCGCGCGTGCGTTCTTCGCCGCCCTGCCGCGTCCAACCGCCGGGGGCATCATGAACGAGAATGATGCCAGGTGCGCTCTTCAGCGCTTGATTCAAGCCTTCATCACGGGCGGCATCCAGCGCCGTGCCTTCATTGCCACGAATCTGAATGATGCGCCCAGTGACTTCGGGCCGACCTTCCGATTGTGATTTTAAAGTCAAGGCTGTCACCGCGACTTCACCCGCTAGCCTGCCCAACTCGCGCTGATCCGCATGGATGCGGCTGCTGCAGGGGAGATCCGCGCCAACCTCGCCCAAAATGATCACGTGGATGCCCGCCGTTAGCGCCGACTGCAAATCGGTCTCCAAGCCCAGCGCTTGCACAGGATTGATCAGCAGCGCAAACGGGCGCTGAGCGATGGCAGTGCGCAATTGGTCGGCTTGTTTGCCAGCGTCTCCCTGAGCACACAGGGTTTCTAAAGAGGTGTTCTTCTCACGAGCAATCAGCCGTGCCAGCAGCCTTGCCTGACCGCTGTCATAAGCGCGGTTGTCACGAGCACTCAAGTGGATGAAATGACGCGTATCGACAGCCGTCTTGGTGGAGGGAGCAGAGTCGGGTTTACAGCCTGATAATGCCAGACCGCAGGGAAAAAGAAGCAGGCAGAGAAGGCGGCGTGAAATCATGAAAAGTGAGTGGATGAAGGCACGGTCTGCACAGAAGGACAAGTTTTCTCCCCTGAAGAGGCAGCAAATTCAATGTCTGGGGTGTTTTGCTTGCGCATGCAGTGAAAAGTCCCACACTCGCGGCCCTCGCTCACGAAAATTATGGGAACACAAAAGAAAACAGCCGTCGTCACCGGAGCCGCCGGATTCCTCGGATCACACCTGACCGACCGCCTCTTGGCAGAGGGTTACAAAGTCATCGGCATCGACAGCCTGCTCACAGGCAATGTGCGCAACATCGAGCATCTCGCTGGCACGCCAGATTTCCAGTTCATCAAGCATGACGTGACCAATTTCATTTACCTCCCAGGTGAAGTGCATTTGGTGTTTCACTTCGCCTCCCCAGCCAGTCCGATCGACTACCTTAAACTGCCGATTCAAACGCTCAAGGTGGGTTCTCTGGGCACCCATAATACCCTCGGACTGGCCAAGGCCAAGGGAGCTACGTATTTGATCGCCTCCACCAGCGAAACCTATGGTGACCCGCTGGAGCATCCCCAAAAAGAAACGTATTGGGGCAATGTGAACCCGATCGGCCCACGCGGCGTTTACGATGAAGCCAAGCGCTTCGCGGAAGCCATGGTGATGGGCTATCACCGTGCTCACAACATGGACACGAAGATCGTGCGCATTTTCAACACCTACGGCCCGCGCATGCGCCTCGAAGATGGGCGTGTGGTTCCTGCTTTCATCGGTCAAGCCCTTCAAGGACAGCCGCTGACCGTCTTTGGCGACGGATCTCAAACCCGCAGCTTTTGTTATGTTAGCGATCTCATCGACGGCATCTACAAGCTCTCCCAGAGCAATTATCACGAGCCTGTGAACATCGGAAATCCGGCAGAAATGACCGTGTTGGACTTCGCGAAAGCGATTTTGCGAATTACCGGGAATAATCTGCCCATTGAGCACCGCGAACTGCCCAAAGACGACCCCAAGGTGCGTCAACCGGACATCACGCTGGCGCGCAAATTGCTCGGATGGGAGCCAAAAGTGGGCTTTGACGAGGGAATTACGCGGACGGTGAAGTATTTTCGCGACTTTCTTGAAATCGCGTCTTGATGCTTGTGGGACTTTGCGGATAAAAAAGAAATATCCAACCAATGCTCGGTGACAGCGGTTACAGCGGCGCGCGGAACTCAAAGCACAACAATCACAAGATGAAGTCACTCCTTACCTCTCTAGTTCTCCTCAGTCTCGGAACAGCGGCCCT
>JAIXVB010000004.1 GCA_027483245.1 Verrucomicrobiaceae bacterium
AGCTTTGATTCCCGCCTTCCGCACTCCAGCACTCCAGCACTCCAGCACTCCAGCACTCCAGCACTCCAGCACTCCAGCACTCCAGCACTCCGCACTCCGCACTCCGCACTCCGCACTCCGCACTCCGCACTCCGCACTCCGCACTCCGCACTCCGCACTCCGCATTCCACGCCCCCTCCCATGCTGCCCATTTTTGAAATTCGCTCTGCGGTCACCACAAGCCTGCAAGATCCACAGGTGCCGAATCTGCTGATCAAGGCACCCACGGGGTCGGGGAAGTCCACCCAGGTGCCGCAGTTCGTTTTGGACTCGGGCATTTTAAAAGAGGGCCAGCGCTGCATCGTGCTGCAACCGCGCCGCATCGCCGCGCGCATGTTGGCGCAGCGTGTGGCCAAGGAACGCGGAGCTCGGCTCGGCGGGGAAGTCGGGTATCAGGTGCGGTTTGACAATGTGACCAGCCGAGAAACGCGCCTGACCTACGTGACGGAGGGCGTGATGCTGCGACAACTCATGGATGACCCGGAGCTGGCCAAGGTGGGCTGCATCGTGATCGATGAATTCCATGAGCGACACCTGGATGGCGATCTCGTGCTGGCCTGGGCCATCGCCCTGCAACGCGCGCGCCGACCCGATTTGAAGATCATCGTCATGTCCGCCACCCTGGTGCCGGGACCGCTGACCAGCTTCATGCAACCCGTGACGCTGCTGGAGTCCCAGGGACGCACCTTCCCGGTGGAGGCACGATTTCAAGCGCCGACCAAGAATGCCCGGACCAACGAGGTGGAACCGATCTGGGATCAGGCGGCACGGGCCTGCGAAGCCCTCGCGGGTGAACTGGGAAACAGCGGCGACATTCTCGTCTTCATGCCGGGGGCCTTTGAGATCCGCAAAACCATGACGGCGCTGCAAGGCCGCAGCTTCACCCGAGGCCGACGCATTGTGGCCCTGCACGGGGAGCTTTCGCCACAGGATCAAGACGCTGCCGTGACGCCCGGCGACCAACCGAAGATCATCGTCAGCACCAACGTGGCCGAGACCTCGCTGACCATTGAGGGCATCAAAGCCGTGGTCGATTGTGGTCTGGCGCGCGTGGCCAATTATGACCCGCGCCGTGGCATCAATACCCTGACGATTCAAAAAATCAGCCGCGCCAGTGCCGAGCAACGTGCCGGACGCGCCGGACGTCTGGGACCGGGCATCGCGGTGCGCCTGTGGGCCGAGCGCGAGCACCTGCACCGGGCCGAGAGTGAATTGCCAGAGACTCAGCGTCTGGAGCTGAGTGAGGCCCTGCTGGCTCTGCATGTGGCCTCCGACAAAGCGCGACTGAACATCACCTGGTTCGAACAACCCGCCGAGGCAGGCCTGAAACGAGCCGAGGGCCTGCTGCGGGACCTAGGCGCGATCGAATCCACCGGTGCTGACTCCACAGCCGCGCCTGCTTATCGACTCACCTCCATCGGCCTGAAGATGTCTGCCTTTCCCACGCATCCGCGCTTTGCCCGAATGCTGCTGGCCGCGTCTGAAAATGGCTGCGTGCGCGAGGCCGCGCTGTGTGCCGCCCTGGCCCAGGGGCGCGACATTTTGATGGTGGGAAAAAACAATGCCTCCCACAAAAACGAAGACTTTTGGGAACCGGGGGATTTGAGCGAGTTCCAGGCGCTGCTGCGTGCCTTCATCCGTGCGGAGGCGATGAACTTCGATCCCCAGGCCTGCGCGCCTCTGAACGTGCATGCGCTTGCCTCCCGTGAAGCAGGCCGGAGCTACGAGCAATTCCTGCGACTGGCTCAGCGGGCGGGTTTGACCCTCAATGATGAGGTGGCCCCGGCGGAGGCGCTGGCCAAGACCCTGCTGGCAGCCTTCAGCGATCACTTGGGCGTAGAGACCAGCTCCGGCAGCCGCATTTATCGACTGGCCGGTGGTTACAGCGGAAACCTGCCCAAAGATGCCCACATCAAACCGCCACGTCTGCTGGTGGCCTCGGAGATCACCGAGGTGCAGGGAAAGGCGCTGACGGTGCAGCTGAATCTGGTCACTCGGGTCGAGGAAGACTGGCTGCGCGAGCTTTTCCCCACCGACTTCACGACGGGCAAACGCGCCCAATACGATGCCATCAACCGCCGCGTGATGAATCTGGAAGAGGTGCGCTTTCGCAGCCTGATCCTCAGCAGCCGTGAAAAGGGCGAGCCAGATCACAGCACCGCCGCCACCCTCCTGGCGGATGAGGTCATCGCCGGACGCTTGACGCTGACCCTGTGGAATGAGCGCGTGGAGCAGTGGATCACACGGGTCAACTGCTTGGCCAAATGGATGCCCGATCTCGAGTTCCCACCGATCACGGAAGAGGATCGGCGCATCCTCATCGAGCAAGTCTGCCATGGCGCCACGGCCTACCGTCAGCTCAAGGACAAAGACGTCTTCCCTGCCCTGCACCAGTGGCTGAGCCATGCGCAGCGGGATCTCTTGGAAAAATACGCTCCCGAGCGAATGCCGCTGAAGAACGGCAAAACCGCCCGCATCGTCTATGACGAAAAGCAGCCGCCCCATGTCAGCATCGTGCTCCAGCAGCTCTACGACATGAACGAAAACCCCAAGATCGCCGCCGGGCGCATTCCGGTGACCGTTCACATCCTCAGCCCCGCTCAACGCCCCATCCAGACCACCGGAGACCTCGGCCGCTTCTGGAAAGAAAGCTACCCCGCCATCCGCACCCAACTCCGCGGCCGCTACCCCCGCCACGAGTGGCGATGAGGAGGGACTAACGCTGAGCTAGGGCTAGCAGGGTCTGGAAGTGCGGACTTTGACTCTCACGGTGAACGACGCTCGACTCGGCATGGTGAAAGCCGGCCTTGGTGAGCATGTCGTGCAGTTCAGCCTCCGAGAAGCCGAGCCAGACGTCGGCGTAGAGTTCCCGGGCTTTTTCGAAGCTGTGCTTGAGGAGATCGAGGATAACGATGCGCCCGCCGGGTTTTAAAATGCTGTGGGCAGCACGGATGGCGCGCTCAGGATTCTGGGCGTGATGAAGGGCCTGACTGAGGAAGACGAGATCGACACTGGCGGGCTCGATGGGCGGCTCCTCAATGTCTCCGAGTCGGTATTCGAGGTTGGTGAAACCGTGTTTGGCCGCGAGGTCGGCCCCGTAGGCGACCATCTTTTCGCTGTTGTCCACGGCGATGACTTTTTCGGCACGCTGGGCGAGGAGCTGTGACAGAGTGCCCTCCCCTGCCCCGAGATCGGCGATGATGAGGGGCGGCAAAAGACGCAGGAGGGTCTCGCCGAGGCCTTTCCAGGAGCGGCCAGGGATGTAGTGGCGGCCAAACTTCCCTGCCAAGGTGTCAAAGTAGGCCTGGGCGGCGCTGGAGCGTTTGCGCAGGACGATGCGGAGCGCCGCCTGATCTTTTTTGGACTCCTTCAGCTCTGCCCCGGCGGCTTCCATGAGGGCAAGAAAGTGCTCATGCGCGGGCAGATCTGCAGGGCTCGGTTCATCGAGCTGATAGAGGCGATTTTTCCCGCTGCGACGATCGGTGACGAGTCCGGCGGATTTGAGCTTGGCGAGCTGCGCGGAAATGTTCGACTGCGGCAGGGCCAGCACCTCTTGCAGTTCGGCGACGCTGAGTTCCTCCTGTTTCAACAGCAGCAGGAGTCGCACCCGGGTGGGATCGGCAATCAGGCTGAGAGACTTCAGGATGGAGGGCATGAGACGACCATACTACCCAGGCTTATGCCCTGGGGCAAGGAGTCAGGCTTCCAAGGACCGAAAGAGCCCTCACTGTCTGCCCAGATCAGGCTCTCAGCGTCTCTCAAAGAGCCTTCATCCGCACGCCCTTGATCGCGGCCATGGTGTTGAAGGTGGTGAGGGAGATGGCGGGGTAACTTTCGATGGGACCGGGGCGGAGAGCGACTTTACGACCTTTGATGTCCTGATCGACGACCTGTTTGTCATCCAGCCAGACGCTGATGTTTTCCGGCGTGACTCGTAGGCGGATGCGATACCATTGGTCGTCATTGTAACGCTGATAGGTGCCGGTCGCATTGCTGGAGGCATCCATGTCATCAATGCTGCTGATGCCCGTGACGCTCCCGCCCCAACCGCCGCAGACGAGCGTGGCGCTTTTTTTCAAGTCCCCGACCGGGAAGGTCAATCCACAGAAAAAGTCCACGCCCTGGAGTCGCTTGGCTTGCAGAGTGATTTCATAATGGGTCAGCGGCAGTTCCGCTGTCTTCTTGTAGCAAACACCGCTGAGGCTCTCGCCCTGATTGATGATGAGCTGGCCGCCCTCGATGGCCACCTCACCACTGCCGCCGATGTCGATGACTTCCCAATCATTGAGGCTTTTGCCATCGAAGAGGACCCATTCTTTGGCCGGTTCAGGTTCTTTGGCAGGTTCTTGCCCAATAAGAGCGGTAACGGCGATGAGAAGGAGGGGGAGGAGGCTTTTCATGGACAACGGCAGGAAGATGCTCCCATAAAACGCACACTGTCGTCAATAATCGCGACTTTTTCGACGTGAGAAAAACGGTGGAGGACTGCGGGCAGCGTGCTACCTCTGCCGCCCCATGAAAATGAACTCCGCCCGTCGTCTCCTCCAGGCAACTGCCGTCTTGGTCGTCGCCGCCGCTCTCAGCAGCTGTGTCACTCCTAAGCGCAGCGGCAACTTCTCGACCACCTTTGACCCACCGGCCAAGCCAGTGACCAACCCAGCAGCCGTGAAGGTGAAGCTGAGCACGAGCGCCCAGCGCGTGTATGTGATGCAGGGCAATGAAGTCCTGCTGGCGACCCCTTGTTCCGTGGGCACAGCGAGCACTCCGACACCTCACGGCACGTTTCGCATTTACAACAAGCAGGCCAATCGCCGCCGCGTGAGCCAACCGGGCGCTGGATATCCGATGAGCTTCTGGATGGAGTTCAAGTCCGCTTATGGCATGCACTTCGGTTGGGTGAAACCCTATCCTTGCACCCATGGTTGTGTGCGTCTGCCGATCAAATCTGCGGCCAAGATCTTCAACATGGTGCCTGTCGGTGCTCCGCTGATCATCGCCAGCAGCCAGCCTGAAGATGCGACCATCGGCAAGACCCTGCCTGTGCTGGACGACTCCGCTCTGGCTGACCCACCGATGAGCTACATGCTGAGCCCTCAGGTCTTTGAAGACGCGAAGAAGGGCAAAGTTTACACCTACTAATCCATCGCCGCGCTTTCTTTTACACGTTCGTTATCCCTGACTGATCTCACTGCCTCCATCCATGTCTGCCCTTGCTGCTGCCCCCGCCCGCCGAGTCAATGTCCGCACCCCTGAGGTGATGGAACGAGTCCAGGCGGAAGTGGAGACGCACTACCGCAGTGTGCTGGTGGAGGCCGTGCGACAGCAGGGCAGCGTGGTGCAAATCGGCGAGACCACCGTGCGCCTCGCGCGTGATTTTGGTTTTTGCTACGGGGTCGAGCGCGCGATCGATCTGGCCTATGCAGCCCGGCGTGTGTTTGCCGACCGGCGCGTTTTTCTTCTCGGAGAAATCATTCACAACCCCGAGGTAAACCGCCAACTGACAGAGATGGGCATCGTGAGCATCCCGATCCTGGAACAGGAGCAGGCGGTGTCCCAACTGACCGCTGAGGATGTGGTGATCGTGCCCGCCTTTGGCGCAGAAACGAAGCTGATGAAGCTGATCTCGGAGCGTGGCTGCATGGTGGTGGATACCACCTGTGGAGACGTGATGAGTGTCTGGAAACGCGTGCGCGGATACGCTAAAAGTGGCTTCACGAGCATCATTCATGGCAAGGCCAGCCATGAAGAAACCCGCGCCACTTCTTCCCGCGCCCTCGGCGATCAGGGCAATGGCCACTACTTGGTCATCCTGACCTTGTCAGACGTGGATTTCGTCTGCGATTACATCCGCAAGGGTGGTGACAAAGCAGCGTTCATGGAGCGCTTCAAAGGAGCCAGCGCTCTCTCGGAAGGCTTTGATCCCGATCTGCACCTCCAGCAGATTGGTGTGGCCAATCAAACCACGATGCTGAAATCTGAAACGGAGGAA
>JAIXVB010000060.1 GCA_027483245.1 Verrucomicrobiaceae bacterium
CGCATGATCTCTCACAAGACCTTTGTGCATCTGGATGCCATCGAAGATCGCGCCCGCAAAACCCTCAACCAGCCCAGCGACCAACTCTCTTGGTATAAGGTCGGTCACAACGTCGAGAGCTACATGCTCCATCAGGGGAAAAAGTTCGTCGCTCGCTTCGATGCCAACAGCTACCTGCGCATCATCAATCTCTGGCTCCGATTCGATCCCCTCCGCGACGCGGGCGTGGACAGCTATCAGGACCTCTTTGCCCGAAGCAAAGCCGCCGGACACCACTACCTCATCTTCAGCATCGACAGCGACTTCTGCTTTTACCCCGAAGAACAGGCTGAAATGGTCAGTGCCCTGGAAAAAGCCGGGGTCTCCTCCATGCACATCACCGTTCACTCCGGCAAAGGCCACGACTCCTTTCTGCTCGAGCCTCAACTCTACACCCCGCATCTCGTTTACACCCTCGAAGGCCGCTGGGAAAAGGAGACCATGAGCACGGATGTCGCCGAAGTGGAGTAGCGGTTCGGTGATCAGTGGTCGGTTCTGAGGATTGAACTCTGGGTGGAGGACCCCCGACCTCAAGGAGAGGGACTTGCCAAGTCCCTGAGATCGACCTGGCCCCCGACCCTTTGGGAATACCACCACCAAGCGAGGCGAAAGCAGGCTCTTGGTTCGTTGTTTAGGCTTTAGCCTGTCTGGCTGGGCTGAATCGGTGCGCGGAGATCGAATTTCGATCTTCCGAGATGCTTTTTCGATCTTCCGAAATCGGTGATCAGTTTACTATTTTCAGCGAAGGCGAGGTTGATTTACTGTCAGCGGCCATAGTCTGACCACTGACCACTGACCACTGACCACTGACCACTGACCACTGACCACCGCCACCATGCTCCTTCGCCTCACCCTTCTCTCCGTCCTAGCCTTCACCGCTTGGTTGCCTGCTCAAGATTCACCGCTGCCAGCCAATGCACGGGTGGCCATCATCGGAGACAGCATCACGGAACAAAAACTTTATTCCCGTTACATGGAGGCCTACTTGCTGGCCTGCACCGGGCGCAGTGACATTCATGTCTTCCAGTTCGGTTGGAGTGGTGAGCGGGCGGGCGGTTTTGCCGCACGCATGACGAATGACCTGAGTGTGTTCAACCCCACCGTCGCCACCACTTGTTATGGCATGAATGACGGCAGTTACATGGCCTACAACAACGCCATCGGTGCCGAGTATGAAAAGAACATGCGCCTCATCCTGGCAGGCCTGAAGCAGATGGGTGTGCAAAAAATTGCCGTTGGCTCCCCCGGTGCCGTGGACACCCAGTTTTTCACCCGCTTCGCTCCAGAAATCTACAACGACAACCTGGCCCACCTGCGTGACATCGCCCGCAAGCTGGCGAAGGAAAACGGACAACCCTTTGCCAACGTGCATGACACCATGATCGAAGCCATGGCCGCCGCGAAACCTGTCCTCGGTGACAAATACGATGTCTGTGGCGGCGACGGTTTCCATCCTGGCCCAAACGGTCACCTGCTCATGGCAGAGGCGTTTTTGAAGGGGCTCGGATTCAAAGGCGAGATCGGCCAAATCACACTCAATGTGGGTGCCCAGAGCACTGGCAGCGCTGGACACACGGTGGTGACCAAGGGGCCCTCCAGCATCGAGATCGAGAGCACGATCTGGCCCTTCTGTTTCGATCAGGATCCCAAGGCCAGCTCCAGCACCCGAAGCATCCTGCCCTTCACCCGATTCAATGAAGACCTCAATCGCTACACCTTGGTGGTCAAAGGCCTGAGCAAAGACAACGCCAAAGTCACCTGGGGCAGCGTCAGCCGGGAGTTCACGCGTGCGCAGTTGGAGGCTGGCATCAATCTCGCCGCCGAGTTCCCCCAGACACCGTTTGATGCGCCGTTCAAGCTCTTGCTCGACGCCATCGGCAGCAAGCAGGCGCTGGAGACAACGATGATCAAGAACCTCATCACCCACTTCCGCGGTCTGGCGGATGAGGCCAAAAGCGATGCCGAATTTGCTCAAGCACTGGATGTTTTGAAGACCAAAATGATGGCCAAGCACAAGGAGCAGGATGCCCGCGTTCGCACCCTCCTCACACCCGTGAAACACACCCTCACGGTGGAGTGAGCCTACTCTCTGTCTGCATGAAAAAGACCTGCCTCCTGCCTGCTCTGCTGTTCCTGAGCCAGTGCGCCCGCCAACCGACCACCCCAGCCCAGCCTCTGTGGCAGCAGGCCCCTCAGCCTCGTTATGCCGCCACGCCACCGCCGGTAACCTACAGCCCACCACCTGCCAACGCAGCCCCCCGTGGCCATTACCTGTGGCATCGCAGTTCTTCTGTGCGCACACAGTCCCTGGGCAGTGGCGCCGAGCTGCATGAATTCAGCGCGCGGGGTGTCTCGGAAACCGCTGAAGTGCGAGTCGTCGTCTTCGATAGCCAACGCTGCAGCCTGCGCGTGCTGGATCAACCCTCCGCCAACGCAGGCAGCGGCGTCATCACCCCGCTCATGCGCAGCGCCGGTGCCCTGGCGGGGGTGAATGGCGGTTTTTTTCATCCCGACTTCCGTCCTCTCGGCCTGATGATCAGCGATGGACGACGCGCAGGCCAGTTCACCCGCACCAGTCTGGTCTCCGGCTCGTTTTTGATGATTGGTCAGGAGCCTTACCTCGTCTGGAATGCTGAGTTCTTGGGAGAGAGCGGCGTTAGCCAAATGCTCCAGGCCGGCCCGCGTCTGGTGGACAACGGTTTCGCTTTGACCTCCCTGAATCGCACCAAACACGCCACACGCACGTTCATCGCCACCGATGGCAAACGTCAATGGGCACTCGGCACTGTCCGGGGAGTCACCCTCGCAGGTCTCGGTGAACTGCTCGCCAGTCCTGGTGTCTTGCCCGGCCTCCAGGCCCAGCGCGCCCTCAACCTCGACGGCGGTCGCTCCACCGCCTTTTACGCCCGCACTCCCGGTGGCCGCGAGCTCGCCGAGCCCGGCTGGAGCACCGTCCGCAACTACCTCGCCGTTGTTCCCAGTGTTCGGTAAGCAGTAATCAGTGTTCAGTTTCGGAGGCTGTGAGCTTGAAAGGGTGTCGATGGCAAAAGCTCACTGATTACTGATTACTGAACACTGAAAAAGGGGCGAAATATACCATGCTTCAGTCCCCATGACGGATCTCTCCCCGGCCAGCCAGAAACTCCTGACTTACCTCAGCCATCAAAAGGCCGAGGTCTTTGATC
>JAIXVB010000638.1 GCA_027483245.1 Verrucomicrobiaceae bacterium
GAAGCCATGGCCGACTTTGTCATCGTCATGCCCCACTGGGGAACGGAGCACCGACTTGAGCCAGATGAGAGGCAACTTCGCGTCGCAGGCAGCCTGTTTGAAGCAGGGGCTGATCTCATCGTGGGTTCGGGTCCTCATGTCGTTCAGCGACTCCAGCACACACGTGGAGGAAGCGTGGCCTTTTCGCTGGGCAACACCGTTTTTGATGGTCCTGCCCCGGATGCCGAGTGGGCAAAGGGAGCCTTGCTTGAAGTCACTCTGGAGACGAGTGCAGAGCGTCCATATCTGGTCCGAGCACGCCTGATCCCCACAGTCTGTGACCATGAAGGTCGGGTTTCCGTCCGTTGATGGTCGCCAAACTCAGCCCTCTTTTTTGCCTGCGTGAATAATCCAGGCTAAGAACTTTTCAGCGTTGTGCTTAGCCAATCGAAATGCCCCAATCGCATTCTCCAGTGTTGGATCTCAAAAACCAATCGTGCACATACACCGCTTCCAAGCACAGACGCGATGCTCATCAGGACATCGACTCCAACATCCTGAGGCCTGTTGAAAAGTGCGATCCCTGTTAAAACCCCAGCCGTACCAAGAATCAACCAAGCGAAGCCCAAAAAAATAATCAGCAAGGAGGCCGTTGCGTGCCAGACCCAAATCGACATGCCTCGCCGCCGTTTACTCATTGCCTGAAGGCGATACCAGAGAAAGATCGGGCGGGATAATGCCCAAAAAAGGCCCGTGGCAGGCACCAGCCAAAGGGCAAGCAAGGACTTCTGCCCGTGTTCCAAAATCACAGACAAGGCAAGAGCATAGGGGCAGAGAATCGCCACCATGATCAGACTACGCACCCAAGTGACCCTCGAAGAAATGCGGAGCAGATCACGCGCGCTGAGCGGAAGCGCGGCAAAGAATGGCAACATCTGAGTTCCCAGGGACCACCAATCGGTGGCTCTCGGGATGGCATTGGAAAATGGCAGAAGCCCCAAGGCCACAAAGCCAATCGCAAACATATATCCCCAGATATACAAAAGCTCCCAGAACTCTCCTTTGGGGAAAAACCGCATGAATAGCCATGCCGCCAGCAAAAAAACTGGGGCGGCGGTCATCACAACATTCGTTCGTTTTGTCCAAGTCTGCTGCGGATGAATCATGGCTCCAAGCAGATGACGATCTTGCGTCGTGAATGCCCTCAGGATCAAGGCTTCAACCCAACCCTCTTGGCGAATTGTCAGAGGCTTTGGTAATGGCAAAATCTGTGCATGATCGGTGTCGAGCTGCGCTACAGCCGAGTCACTGAGCATGGCCTCCTTCACTAGTGAGCCCTGAGACTGAATCTCCAACTCCTCTGCCTCTTCTTCTTGAACTGGATCAAAGTCGAGACTTCCGAAGAAACCCTCAGGGTCATCAATCATCATCGCGAATGCTTTAGGCCACCGGCTCCACCATACCAAACCCCAGAGTATCCAAACTGCGGCGAGATAACCGCCCACAACTTCGAGGTGCCCAGGCATGACCCATGACGGAGGCAAAACCCAGCAGGCCTTCGCAATGACCTCCTTCACCCATTCAGACATCCCGCCCGTCAGAAGCGCTTTCTTTCCCGCGAAAAGTATATAGGCCGCGCCGATCACAGTGCTGAGCACAATCAGACCCCAGACTTTTGGAAGCTGTGACCTTTGTACCCATGTGTCTCGACTGAGAAGAGCTGTGGCAAAAACCGTCGAAAAAAGAAGGAGTGTAGTCGCAACCAGAACCCAGCAACAATCCATGGAAAAACCATGGAGGGCGACGGAGATCAGGATGCAAAGCACCAACGTCACAAAGCTAGTTTCACGAATCACTCGAGAGCGAACCCAGCTGAGGACTTTCTCACCCTTGATGGGTAGATTGACCAGCGCTGGATAATGCGCGGGGGAAGTGGCGAATTGATCTAGTTTCTTGCGGATCTGCCATGCCGCGACCATCAAAACGAGGCTGTAAACTAAAATTTGCCAAGGTTGCGAGCGCTGATCGAGAGGGAAAGAATGCAAATACGGGAAGGCCACGAGAAGCACAGAGACCCACCCGCTGCCATTCAGCATCCTGCGAACCCAGCCGGGGCTATCAGACTGCGCCATTTCGCGACCCTGGCGGACTTGGAGTGCTATTTGGACTAGCGCTCTTTCAGTGTGCGGATCGTGAAGTTTCATGAGGCTTTGCGGAGACCACGCAGGATGTTCTCTTCACCATCGGGATCATTCGCGATTTGATCCCGCAATGCGGGACTGCTTTCCCACATGGCGAGTACACCATCTCGGATGACACAGACATGATCCGAAAACTCTGCCGCCATTTCGACCATCTGGGTGGTATATATCACCGTACCTCCTTGATCCGCGAGATGCCGAGCCAGACGCCGGAAAGCTCCCAACCCAAGAGCATCCATCCCGGAGGCGAAAGGCTCATCGACCAGCCATAATTCAGGCTCCACCGCTGCCACGCAGGCCATCCCTGCCTTCCAGATTTGTCCCCGTGATAGCATGCCTACCGTCCGCTTCATCAGTGCCGCTGCGCCGATGTCCTCCAGCCATGCACCCAGAGCATCTTCACGCCCTGAAATTGGTTTTTCATGAAGCGCTGCAAAGGTGGCGATATTCCGCGCGACCGTTTGATCAGGAAAAACCAGCGGGACATCTGGAGTGAAGTGCAGCCTCCGCCTGAGCGCCATGTTCTCACGGTTAAAAACCGCACCATCATAACGGACCAGCCCGTTGTCTGGAGCACACACCCCCGCGAGCAGACGCAGCAAGGTCGATTTACCCGCGCCATTCTCCCCAAGCACTGCAATGATTGATGAAGGCGGGATGTTAAGATTGAACTGCTTCAGCGCGGTTGTTCGACCAAATGTTTTGCTCACGTTTTGAAGCTCAATGTGCATGGAGGGATCGAATCAAATCTAAATCTTTCTAACAGCGAGGAATTCCTCCACCATTTTCCTGCCAGCCCGCTGCGAAATTGCTCAACCACATCATTTAATACATTGAAGGCCGGGTTTCCGTCCGTTGAAGATCGCTCACGCCCACAAAGCCAGCAGATGCCGCAACTCTGTTTGGAGATCGACTCCAGGGGAGAGGGTGTCGGCGATTTGTTGTTCAAGATGATGGCGGAGGCGCTGGCGGAGGCGGGAGAGCTGCACGCGGACGGCGGTCTCGCTGATGCCGAGCTGCTGGGCGGCTTGGGCGGTTTCGCCATGATTGGCGGTGCCAGAGAGCCAGGGTTTCAGCACGGTCCAGGCGTTTGCTTTTCCTGCACTGACGAGCTCGGCTTCGAGGGTGCTGAGGGCGCGGTGAATCAGGGCGCAGGTCCAGGCGCGGTCGAACTCGACATCAGGCTGAGTTTGCCCATCATCGGCGATTTCTTCGTCCAGGGTGTCCGTGTTTTCGGTGAGGGCGGCGCCGCGTTTTGTCGCCTGCTGGGCGCGCCGTTCGCTGATGAGGAAATGACGCGCCGAGGCAAACAGGTAGTTGCGGAAACGACCGCGGGTGGACTCGGCTCCAGCAAGTTGACTACCGCTCAGCAGACGGGCGAAAAAGGCGTGAGTCAGTTCGCGGGTTTCGTCAGGATTGTGGATCCAGAGGCGCATCTGACTCTCGATGGGACGGTAATAAATCTCGCACAACTCAGCGAGGGCGGCGCGTCCCTGTGGCGTGTCGCCTTTGGCCGTCTGAACGAGGCTCCAGCGGGTGTGATGACTGCTGCTGGAGGTCATTGGGGGCGTTTGAGGCGCAGGATGAGGGTGGTCAAACTTTCCCGGCGATCGGCGGGCAGGGTGTCACGTTTGGAGAGTTCCTCCAGAGCTGGCAGGTGGTCGATGGTGACGCCGCCTCGCAGAAGGGTCAGCCCGCTTTTCCAGAGTGAGTCATCACTGCGCAGGCCGAGCAGTTTGATGACTTCAGAGGCCAGATAGGCGCGGTCGGCAGGATCTGGCACGGTGCCGTTCAGACCCCAAAAGCAACGCCCGGCGACATTGGTGACGTCGGGGTGATAGGCGAGCTCGACCAGTCGTTTGACGGCAGCTCGGGACTTGTTCTGCTGCACGCTGAGTGCGTGGTAAAAGGTGTTGTAGCCAAGGTTGGAATTGCTGGCGCGGAATTCACCGTTTTCATTTTCTTGAAGGTGCGACCACTCAATCAGGCGTGCTTCGATCTCGGGGGAGATTTTGCTGCCCCAGATGACACCGAGCACTCTGCGGCTGTCGAGCCCATTCATGTTTCCGCCATCGCGCTGTGCGGCTGCCATGCCGCGCTCCAGAAGGCTGAGGATGATCTTCGCATCGGGTCCCGTGAAGTCACTTTGATTGAGCGTCTTGAAAGCAAAGAGCAGGGACGAAAGTTCATCCTCCGTGCAGGTGGCGCTCAGTTTCACCAGTCGAGCACGATCTGAGTCATCGGGCTTGCAGCCGCTGAGGGTGTTCAGGGCGGAAATGCGCACCTCAGGATCGCTCGATTCGAGGAGTCGCCGCGCGGCCTCGCGGAACGGTGCACGGTCAAAGTCGATCTGATGAAGGCCTGTGATGGCATTGAAGGCAGCTCGCAGTCTGTCGGGATTGCTTGAATCAAGCTCTCTCTGGATTTCCTGGAGCACTTGCTTTTCAGCACTCAGGGTGTCTGCCTTCGCCGCGCGAGAGATCCAGGCCTGAGCTTGGTCGCGAATCGGCTTTTCAGCCTCGTATTGGCGGAGGTTTTTTTCGCGGAGGGTTTCTTGAGGCAGTGTGGGCTGTGAGGGCTTGGCTTCCACAATCCCCTGCCAGAGAGGTTTGGTAGCGTAGAAAAGAGTGGGCCTCCAACTCGGAAACGTGGGCACGAGCAGAACAGCCAGCGCGCCCGCTAGTGGGCGCTCCCAGCGCCGCAGACGCAGGTCGGGGACTGTGTTTTCTCGCAGCAGCATCCAGGCCGAGCGGAGTCTGGGAAGGCCGAGCGAGAGGGTCAACAACAGTCCTGCGGCATCGGTGGCGGCCAAAACGGAGCGTGTGACTTTTAGGCCATCGGCCAACCCCTCATGCAGCACGGACGTGAGGACCAGAATGAGCAGCATGAAGGCCAGTCCAGAGCCCGCCCAAGCCACCGCACGCAGGCTGCGAATAAGGGGAACCGGAAGGGTTGACCTGAGCCAACCATCGATCAACGACACCAGTGCCAGGGCAGCTATAAAGGGTGCCAGGGAGCCACCGCTCAAACCAAAGTAGGCGAGCGAAAAGAGGCAGTAAGAGGTGATGTTCAGCCATGGGAACGTCCCAGGAGATTGGCCTGTCAAAAGACGCCGCAACTGCCAGAGGCCGACCAAGCCGCAGGTGCCAGAGAGCAGGAATCCACCCGCTGCCTGCCAGCCCGAGAGGCTGGAGAGTGTGATTAAAAGACCGGCAAAGGCAGAGAACAGCATCACCGCCGTTTGCAAACGGGCATCCAGGGTGCCGCTGGCTGCGGGAGCTTTGCCCGTGTGTGCCTTTTCCAGCTCTGTGCGCAGTTCATTCGCGGAGCTGGGGCGCTGCTCACGCCGCTTTTCCAAAGTCCGCATCACCACGCTATCCAGCCGTGCATCGACTCCGCTGGCCTCGCTCGGCGTGGGGAATCGACCGAGAGGCAGTTCGCCGGTGAGCATTTCATAAAGGACGACGCCGAGGCTGTAGATGTCGGCCCGATGATCCACATCCGCAGGTTTTTCGATCTGTTCGGGGGCCATGTAGGCGAGGGTGCCAAGTTTGGCCCCGCTCTGCGTGAGGGTGAAGGGCATCGCACTTTCATCACGCAGTTTGGCGAGGCCAAAATCGACGATCTTCACGCGGCCTTCTGTATCGATGAGGATGTTCTCGGGTTTGATGTCACGATGCAGCACGCCGTGCTCGTGGGCGTAGTGCAGGGCATCGCAGAGCTTGGGCACAATGGTGAGCGCTTCTCTTGCGGTGAGTCCGCCATTTTGCATCGCTTGCCGGAGATTCACGCCTTCGATGTGCTCCATCAGCAGATGCGGCACGGGCTTTTCGCCATAGTCATAGACCTGGACGATGTGCGGATGACTCAGCCGGGCGAGCGCTCTGGCTTCACGGCTAAAGCGCTCCAGCCATTCAGGGTCATTCGCACGCTCGGCCGAGAGCACCTTCAGCGCGACTATGCGGTTCAGGTGCGGCTGTTGTGCCCGGTAAACCCGCCCCATGCCCCCTTGGCCGATCATTTCCTCAATCACGAGTTGGGGAAAGGCAGCACTGAGCTGCTGGAGTTCCTGCTCAGGCGGTTGAGAGGGTGTCGCTGGATCAAAGGTGTGCTTCAGCAGACAGGCGGGGCAGACACTGTCGGGAGCATCGGCAGGAAGTGGAGTATGGCAGGTTTGGCAGGTGGGTGGATTCATGGCTGCTTGATCCTGCGCAATGGAGGCGAAAGTGTTTCATCCTTGGCTGGGTCGGCGTGCTTTGGCCAGAAGGATCTGAAACCCAGGCAACCCCAGAACCGATCAAAAAAGCGGTTGGGAAAAAAACAATGCACGGTCTCGAATCACGTTTGCTAGGGTCTCGCTCATGAAACCGTCGCTCCTTGCTCTTCTCGTTTCGTCTTTTGCCGTACTCCCAGCGTCCTTTGCTGAAGTGCGGCTGCCCTCGCTTTTCACGGACCACATGGTGCTGCAGCGCGACAAACCGGTGCCCGTCTGGGGCAAGGCCGCACCCGGTGAGGAAGTCGTGGTTGAGTTTGCAGGACAAACGAAGAGCGCCAAGGCCGATGCGAACGGTCGGTGGAGCGTGAAGCTCGATCCCATGCCCGCGAGTGCAGAGCCGCAAGTGTTGAAGGCGGGCACGGTGAGTGTGCAGGACGTGCTCATCGGTGAGGTGTGGCTGGCCTCGGGCCAATCCAACATGGAGTGGGAGATGCAGATGAAACCTGACTCGCAGGCCGACATCCCCAACACCACGCATCCGAATCTGCGCCTCATCGAGGTGCCCAAGACCACCGCGCTGACGCCGCAGGACGATGTGCCTAC
>JAIXVB010000721.1 GCA_027483245.1 Verrucomicrobiaceae bacterium
AGCACCCGCACCCATTTCCAATCCAGCCCGCTCAAGTGGCCCACCGGCCCACGCTCGACTCAACCCGAGCCGACGGTGAAAAAAGCCCAGCCCGTCAAACCATGATCCCCGAGTACGTCGAGACCACCGTCATCATCACCCAGCCACACTCCGAGCGCACCTGGCATGCCACCCTGCCGAATGGTCGGCCCGTGTTGGCGTTTCGCGATGAGGGCGAGCCGCTCATCGAACTCGTCCCTGGTCAGAGCGTTGCCGTGCAGATGACCGTCAGTGATTTTTCCCGCGCGCTCGTCCTCGTCTGAGCTGCGCGCCTTTGCCCGTCTTGAATCTCACCTCCCGCCTTTCCCATGCCTGAAACTCTCCGCCAGATCCTCGCCTCCGCTGAACCTCGCCCTGCCATCACCGTTCGTGGTTGGGTGCGGACGAAGCGGGAATCCAAATCCTGTGCTTTCTTGGAAGTCACCGACGGTTCCTGCTTTCGGGTCCTCCAGATCGTGGTGGATGCCGCCCTGCCCTCCGCCGATGTGCTGCCGAGCATCCTCACGGGTGCTTCGGTCGAGGTTCTGGGTGACCTCATTGCCTCGCCTGCTGCGGGGCAGAAATGGGAACTCCAGGCCACGGAGTTGCGACTCTTGGGAGAAGCGGATGCAACTTACCCGCTGCAAAAGAAAGGTCACACGCCCGAGTTCCTCCGCACCATCGCGCATCTTCGTCCGCGCACGAATCTCTACGGCAATGTCTTCCGTGTCCGCAGTCGCATGGCCTTTGCCATGCATCGTTTCTTTCAGGAGCGAGGTTTCTTTTATGTCCACACGCCCATCATCACGTCGAGCGACTGCGAGGGTGCGGGTGAGCTTTTTCGGGTCACGACGCTGAAACAGGGCACGCCTGCCAAGCCCGAAGATGACTTCTTTGGTCGCCCCACTTACCTGACCGTCAGCGGCCAGCTACAGGGAGAAACGTTCGCCTGTGCTCTGGGCAACATATACACTTTTGGCCCCACCTTCCGCGCTGAGAACAGCAACACCGCACGCCACGCGGCGGAGTTCTGGATGATCGAACCCGAGATGGCTTTTTATGACCTTTTTGCCGACATGACGCTGGCGGAGGAAAATGTGAAGTATCTCGTCGATGCCATGCTCACGGAGTGTCCGGAGGAACTCGAGTTCTTCAGCAAGTTCGTGGACAAAGACCTCGTCGCCCGACTCCAGCAGACACTCGACAAGCCTTTCGAACGCATCAGTTACACCGAGGCGGTGGAGCTTTTGCTTCAATCCGGTCGCCGTTTTGAGCACCCCGTGGTTTGGGGGGAAGCTCTTCAGACGGAGCATGAGCGTTACCTCGCCGAGCAGCACGTGCGCGGCCCGGTCACCATCTACAATTACCCGAAGGCCATCAAACCCTTCTACATGCGCCAAAATGACGATGGTAAAACAGCGGCGGCGATGGATCTGCTCGTCCCGGGCATCGGCGAGATCATCGGCGGCAGTCAGCGGGAGGAGCGCTTGGACGTTCTCACCGCTGCCATGCAGCACCACGGCCTGAGTCAAGAGGACTACTCCTGGTATGTCGATCTCCGTCGTTACGGCAGTGTGCCGCATGCGGGGTATGGCATGGGCTTTGAGCGCCTGCTCATGTTTGTCACGGGGGTTAGCAATATCCGCGATGTCATTCCCTTTGCCCGCACCCCGGGTCATGCGCCGTATTAACGCCATGACGGTTTCGCGAATGATGACGAATCAAGCCCCGTCCTGGCGAGGGCAAAGCGTGCTGCGTTGGGCTGTGCTCTGCGTGGCCACTTTCGTGCTGGGGCACTCGGCCTTGGCCGAGACCGGCCTCTCCGTGCAACTTGTCCCCGAGACCACCGCCATCGTGCCTGGGCAGCCTTTTCGAGTTGGCCTTTGGATTCAGCATCAGCCCGGTTGGCACACTTATTGGCAGCAGCCTGGGATCGTCGGGGTGCCCACTCAGATTCGCTGGCAGTTGCCCCCGGGTTTCAAAGCAGGCCCGCTGGAATTTCCCGAACCGCAGAGCGTGCTCATGTTTCACATCCGCGCACAGGGATTTGAGCGGGATGTCCTGCTCCAGACTCAGATCACGCCGCCTGCGGATTTGCCCATCGGCCCCACCATCACTCTTCAGGGGCAGGCCAGCTGGATGTGCTGTGGCAACACCTGCCACCCAGCGCAAAAAAAGCTAACGCTCACGCTGCCCACGGCCGTTCAGGCTCAGCCTCAGGTCGAGTGGCAGCCCCTGTTTGAAAAAGAGCGTCAAACCTATGCCCGCTCCAGCACGGCCTGGACTGCCAGCGCAGTCGAAAAGGGACTCGTGGTCACGCTTAAAATCACCCCTCAGGCCCAGGCTCGCCCCTTCAGCTCGGAGGAAAACGTCCGCTTTTTCACCTTGGATGGCTGGATCAACAGCGACGAGCCCCAGGCCCAGAGCCTCGCCCCCGATGGCAGTCTCACCCTGACCCTGCATCGGGCAGAGGTCTTTCTCGGAGAAACCACTCCCACCCAGCTCCACGGCATCCTTCAACGCGAGGCCGGCTGGGAGCAGGGGAAAACATGGCGCAGTTTGTCTCTCGAGCCTGAACTGGTGCGCCCGTGAGAACAAAACAGGCGGCACAGTCTAGGCTGCCTGCTCCCGGAAAACTCAGGTGAAAGGCACCGATCCTGAAAAAGAGTCCTCGCGCAGAGTGCAGCTTCAGCCCAAGATGATGCCCGGCTGCTGCGTTGAAAGAGAAGTCATCCTCAAGTTGAGTTTTTCCGAGTTGCATCCCACTATAGATCACCATGAAAGGCATCTTTGTTCTAATCCTTGCCGCCGCTGTCGGTTACGTCAGCTACACCTACGTGTATCCACTCATCGCTGAGTCGATGAAGTTTGAGAAACACAAGCCGAAGAAGGTGGAAGTGGCAGTCGTGAAGGCCCCTGAGCCGAAACGGGAAGTCGTGGTCACTCCTGCGCCAGCCCCAGTGATGGACACGCCGAAACCCGCGCCGATGCCAGAGATGAAGCCTGAGCCAATGCCAGAGCCTCCGAAGCCAACGCCACCTGCGCCGAAAGAGGGTGAATTTGTGGCTCCGGTGTTTCAAACGATCGAGGAAGCCACCAGCAACTGGGCCATGATTCCCAAGACGGCTTTCCCACGCCAAGTGAAGATGAAGCGTGATCTGGATCTTCAAATGAAGATCGGTGCATCCTCCGCATCGACCAAGGTGAAGGCTGGTGGCAACATCGTCGCCGTGGGTCAAGAAGGTGCCACACTGCTGGTCTCACCGACGGAGACTTCCCCGATGCGCGGGAAGGTCAACATTGACGATACCGATCTCAAAGAAGTGCTGTCTCAAGGTTATGAGCGCTGGAAAATCGCCCGCACCGAAACACTGAAGCGCGCGCATGAATTCAAACTGGTCGCTGCTGAGCGTGCCAAGAATGCCCCTCCAAGCATGGCCGGCGCGACCGCCAGCGCAGGCAATGACAAACCTGCCCGCGATGCCGATGGCACCTATCCTTTGCTGATCGCCAGCATGAAGTCGGGTCAGGTCACGGAGATCAAACCTGACATCAT
>JAIXVB010000536.1 GCA_027483245.1 Verrucomicrobiaceae bacterium
TCAGCGGCATATTGAGCCAAGCGCGCTTTGAGTTCCGCCACCTTCTCAGGCTGGCTTTTTGCAAGGTTGGTCGTCTCATTTGGATCGCTGGCGAGGTTAAAAAGTTCAGCGCCGGACTTATTCCCAGCTTTCTTTTTCTTCGCGCCCTTTGCCGCCTGTTTGCCTTCCATGGCATCCAGCGCATCGATTTGACCATTCAGCACCAGTTTCCAGTCGCCCATTCGAATGGCACCATTGGTCGGTGTCGTGTTGTAAAGAATCGCGTCATGCGGTGAGGCCGCGCCCTCGGTGATCGCAGGCCAGGCATCGCGGCCATCGATCGGGTCTTTTTGCTCCAGCGTGGCCCCCGCTAACTTCAATAGCGTTGGATACCAATCCACCATGTGGAGCGGAGCCTTCACCACGCTGCCCTCTTTGATTTTCCCCTGCCAAGTTGCAAAGGCCACCACCCGTGTGCCGCCTTCATAAAGCGTGCCTTTGCCCGCACGGAGGGGGCCATTGTCGGTGATCGTGCCCGGGTTTGGCCCACCGTTGTCACTGGAGAAGATGAAAAGCGTTTCATTGCGAATGCCCGCCTCATCCACCGCCGCACTGATTTTGCCCACGGCCTCATCCATGCACGCGAGCATGCCCGCATAGATGGCGCGGTTGCCTTTGAGATCCGCATACGGTTTCGCATACTCCTCAGGCACCTGCCAGGGGCTGTGAACCGCGTTGAAGGGCACATAAAGAAACAGCGGTTTCGTTTTGTCCCGACTGCGGATCACGCGCGCGGCTTCATCGCCCAGCAGGTGGGTGGAGTAGCCTTTGTCATCGCTAGCCTGATCATTGCGATGCCAGTCGTGCCCCCCATCACGATCCAGTTTGAAATAATCGATCGCGCCGTTGTAGTGGCCATATTGCGTGTCAAACCCACGTTGCGTGGGTAAGTAACCCCGCTCCACAAAACCCAGGTGCCACTTGCCGACAATGGCAGTTTGATAGCCCACTTCCTTCAGAGCCTGAGGCAGCGTGCGCTCTGTCAGCGGCAGTCCGTAGTCGGCCCAGGGCCGAACCACCCCGACCTGCAGGCCGTGCCGCATGGGATAACGCCCCGTCATCAGCGCCGCCCGCGTCGGGCTGCAGACCGGCTGCACATAAAACTGATCCAAGATGGCCCCGGCCTTCGCCAGCTTATCCAGATGCGGTGTGGCGATTTTCCCACCCATGAAACCGCAGTCAGCCCGTCCCAAATCATCTGCCAAGATGAAGATGACATTGGGCTTCGGGGCCTCCGCATGCAGGCTCACCGCAGCGGCTAGAAGAAGAAGAAGACGTTTCATGGCGCGCAGAAACGAAGGAGGTAAGGGCAGACTTTCCAAAGAAGCGGATTGCAGCCACTCCATGGTTGTCATCTCCGCCAAACGTGATTTTTTCCTTCCAAACCATGAATACCAAAACACCCCTCCGTGAACGCTCGGGCTGGTATGCCTGCAAATGCTCCAGCCTGGATGACATGCGCACCAAAAACATTCGTTTCTGGCAGCAGCAAGGATCGGCTGCCATTCGTGAAGCCGCCTGGGAGCTTGTCGTTGAAACCTGGAAACAGCAAAAACGTGATCTAAATGAACTCCGATTTCAGCGATCTCCTGCGCCTGTTCGATCAACATGAGGTTCGCTACCTGATTATTGGAGGTTATGCGGCTATGTTTTATTCTCAGCCGCGATTCACCAAGGACCTCGACATCTGGCTGCAGCCATCCACAGAAAATGCCTCTCGTGTGGTGTGTGCCTTCCACGATTTTGGAATGCCCCTGATTGATGTCGTCGAAGCCGATTTCGCGACCGAAAGTTTCCAATACATGATCGGCAGGGCTCCTGTTCTTTTTGATTTCCTGACCAGCCTGCCAGAGCTTGATTTCGACACCTGCTGGGCAGAGCGGACCACCGACATAGAGGAGGGCTTTCAGATGCACTACCTTTCGAAAGAGGCTCTGATCAAGGCCAAGAAAATCGCCGGACGTATTCAGGATCTAGCTGATCTCGATGAAATCCGACGTGCAGATGATGGGCACTGAGCGCACGCGCTCAGCTTTCTCTCCATTCGACAAGAACGCTGAATCGCCTATTCTCCGCGCTCCTTTCCCTAACTACATGAAAAAGAAAATCGTCCTCGCCTATTCTGGCGGCCTCGACACCTCCGTCCTGCTTTCCTGGATCAAAGAAACCTACGATGCCGAAATCATCGCCTTCTGTGCAAACATCGGCCAGGACGATGAACTCAAAGGCCTCAACGCCAAAGCCAAAAAGACCGGCGCGCTGAAGATCTATGTGGATGATCTCCAGGAGGAGTTCGCCAAGGACTTCATCTTTCCGATGATGCAAGCCGGTGCCATCTATGAAGGCCAGTACTTCCTCGGCACCAGCATCGCTCGTCCTTTGATCGCCAAACGCATGGTCGAAATCGCCAAGGCCGAAGGTGCCAGCGCCATCGCCCATGGAGCCACCGGCAAAGGCAATGACCAAGTCCGCTTTGAGCTCACCACGGCAGCCCTCGCTCCCGACCTGGAAATCATCGCTCCTTGGCGCGACGAACGATTCCGCACCCAGTTCCCGGGTCGTGCCGAAATGATCGCCTACTGCGACGAGAAAAAGATCCCCATCCAGGCCAGCGCGAAGAAACCCTTTTCTATGGACCGCAACCTCCTGCACATCAGCTATGAAGCCGGCATCCTCGAAGATCCCTGGTTCAATGCGGGCGATGTGAAGTATCGCGACTACTTCACCACTCTTTCCGTCTTCCCAGAAGACGCCCCAGACAAGGCCGAATACGTCGTGCTCGACTTTGAAAAAGGCAACTGCGTGGCCGTGAACAGCAAGCCCATGACTCCACTGCAAGTCATGAAGGCCCTGAACAAACTCGGTGGCAAACATGGCGTCGGCCGTGTGGACATGGTGGAGAACCGCTTCGTCGGCATGAAAAGCCGCGGTGTCTATGAAACCCCCGGCGGCGCCATCCTCCACTTCGCCCATCGCCAGATCGAGTCGCTCACCATGGACCGCGAAGTCATGCATCTGCGTGACAGCCTGATCCCTGAGTATGCCAAGCTGGTTTACAATGGTTTCTGGTATGCCCCCGAGCGCCTCGCCCTCCAGGCCCTCGTCAACGAGAGCCAAAAAAACGTCTCCGGCACGGTCCGCGTGAAGCTCTACAAAGGGGGCATCCACGCTGCTGGACGCCAGTCCCAGTTCAGCCTCTACAACCCTCACATCGCCACCATGGAAGCCGATCCAACCAAGGCCTACAATCAAGATGACGCCACTGGCTTCATCCGCCTGAACGGCCTGCGCCTGCGCGTGAACTCCCAAGTCAACGGCACCGAAAATCTAGGCTGGTAACCACCTCCGTTTTTTCCGCCATCCTCCATGAAGCTTCCCCGAAGTCTTCATGGAGGATTTTTTTCGCCCACAAACGAGAATCTACGATCCACACACAACAACACACCCCACTGAACTGGCGTTTGCTGTGACCTGGGGAATCAGCCACTGTAGAGCATGCCGGACATCGTCCTTGCCACGCTCAATGCCAAATACATCCACGCCTCCTTCGGGCTACGCTACCTGATGGCAAATCTCGGGGACCTGAGAGAGAGCGCATGCATGGCAGAGTTCATCATCAATCAGCAACCGCTGGAAATCGTCGAGGCCCTTCTGTCCCATGAGCCCCGCATCGTTGGCCTGGGGGTTTACATTTGGAATGTCGAACAAACCACCGAGGTCGTGGCTCTGCTCAAACGCCTCCGGCCCGAACTGATCATCATCCTCGGGGGCCCTGAAGTTTCCTATGAGACGGAGGGCCAAGCCATCGTGGCGCTCGCTGACCACGTGATCACGGGCGAAGCCGATGTGAAGTTCGCGGAAGTTTGTCGGGCGATTTTAAACGCCAGCCCTGAGACAACGCCAGCGCCGCTGGCAAAGGTCATTCCCGCCGAGTTGCCCGCGCTCAATCAACTCGCCTCGCCTTATGAACTCTACACGGACGAGGACCTGGCCCATCGTGTGATCTATGTGGAGGCCTCACGCGGCTGCCCTTTCACCTGCGAGTTCTGCCTTTCATCTCTCGACATCCCCGTGCGTGCCTTTGCCCTGGATGCCTTCCTGGCCTCCATGCAGCGTCTGCTCGACCGCGGTGCCACGCAGTTCAAGTTCGTCGATCGCACCTTCAATCTGCATCTGCCGACGAGCATGGGCATCTTGACCTTCTTCCTCGATCGGTGGCGCGAAGGGCTGTTCTTGCACTTCGAGATGGTGCCGGATCGCTTGCCGGAACAACTGCGTGCTTTGATCCTTCGTTTCCCACCCGGCGCGGTGCAGTTTGAGGTCGGCATCCAGACCTTTGACGATCTCACCTCCAAGAACATCAGCCGACGCCAGAATTTAGAGCGCCTGGAGAACAACTTCCATTTTCTCCGTGAAGAAACCGGTGTGCACATTCACGCGGATCTGATCGTCGGTCTCCCTGGCGAAGGCATGGAGAGTTTTGGTCGCGGTTTTGATCGACTCGTGAGACTGGGCCCCCAGGAGATCCAGGTCGGCATTCTCAAGCGCCTGCGCGGCACGCCCATTGTTCGTCACGATGCCGAATATCACATGGTCTATGCCCCGCATTCGCCCTATGAGATCCTGGCCACGCGCGACATCGCTTTTCCAGACATGCAGCGCATGCGACGCTTCGCCCGCTACTGGGACATCGTCGCCAACAGTGGAAACTTCACCGGCACGTTGAAATTGCTCTGGGGAAAGGAACAATCCCCCTTCTCTCAATTCCTGCGTTTCAGCGATTGGCTGCATGCCAAACTGCGTCGCACCCATCAGATCGCCCTGCCCGTGATTGCTCAAGCGCTCTTTGACTTCCTAGTCGAAGAAACCGCCACCGACCGCGAACTCGCAGCCTCCACGCTGGAAGCTGACTGGCATCGCACACCCAGCCGCGAAGCCCTGAATCTACGTGGCAAAGCTCCCGCCCCACAAGCCGCACGCGGAAACCCCGTGCGCCCGGCACGCCGACAAGCACGCCACACACAGGTGCTGTGATAGACAGGCGCAGCCGCTTCGATCCATGTCATGCTCGTGCTGAAACCATGACTTGAATCTTGAGCAGCCGAGCAGTCTGGATTGACCATCACCACTTCTTTTTTGACTGACTCTGGAAAGACTCAGCCACCTCTGGCAGTGATGTTTCCATGTCCGCTTTTTCAGATCCTTTTCGCGAAGCCCGCGCCAGCACCGGGGTGCTTCAATGCCCTTTTCATGGCGAAACCATCACCATGATCCTGCGCCATGAAGACGTGCGCAAGGCCGCGAAAGATTGGCAAACCTTCAGCTCGGATGTGCCCTTCCGTGTGCCCATTCCCTCCGAGGAAGATGTGCGAAGCATGCGTCAGCTTCCCATCGAAACCAATCCCCCCGAACACGCCGAATACCGCGAACTCGTTGAACCTTTTTTTCAGCGCGCCAAAGACCCCGCCATGATGGCTCAGGTGGAGACCCTGATCGACAGCCTGATCACGCGGACACTGGAAAGCGAGAGCATCGAAATCGTGAATGATTTTGCACTGCCCGTCCAATCGCGAGCTCTGACTTACCTGCTCAACGTGCCTGAATCCGAGGCGGAAATCTGGATCGGCTGGGGCATCCACGTTTTCAAAGTCACGGGCGGTGAGTTTAAAAAAGGCACTGTGCTCGAAGACTACCTGCACCAAAAATTCGATGCCGCTGAAGCCAATCCAGGCACGGACTTTTTCAGCGCGCTGGTGAAAGCCGAGTTTCATGGGAGGAGGCTCACCCGCGAAGAGTGCATGGGCTTTGCCAACCTCGCCTTTGCCGGTGGCCGCGACACGATCATTCACACCATCTCCTGCGCACTGGGTTACTTGGCAGAACATCCCGAAGCACTCGAGTTTCTTCGCGCTGATCCCAAGCGCATCACCCTCGCCAGCGAGGAGTTTTTCCGTGTCTTCATGCCACTCACTCACATCGGCCGAGTCTGCCCTGCCGACACGGACGTGAAGGGTATCACGGTGAAAGCCAACGAACGCATCTCCCTGGCTTGGGCCTCCGCCAACTTTGACGAACAAGCCTTCCCGCACCCCCACGAAGTCCGTCTCGACCGAAAACCGAATCCACATCTCAGCTTTGGCTTCGGCACCCACCTCTGTCTCGGTGCTCCGCATGCACGCCTCATTCTGCGCACGCTGTTGAAGCTCTGCTGCGAGCGCGTGAAAAGCATCCACATCGTGAAGGCCGAAGAACGCGTTGAACATGAGGCCCAGTTTGATCGCACTCTTGGTTATGACTCTTTGGTGCTCATGATGGAGCCGCTGTGAAGCACGGCCACACGGCTGAATCCGACACAGCAATTGCTGAGATGTTTGCGCAAGGCTAACGTTTCACGAGCACCATGCGCCACCTGCTTGCTGCCTTCCTCTTCGCCCTTTGCTCTTCGCTCCACGCGGCAAAGCCGAACATCATCCTCATCTACACCGACGATCACGGTCATGCCGATCTCGGCATCCATGGCGCGGTGAGGGACATCAAGACACCGCATCTCGATGCGCTGGCCCGCAGCGGTGTGGTGGCGACTCATGGCTACAGCACCGCTCCACAATGCGTGCCGTCTCGCGGCGGCGTGATGACGGGTCGTTTTCAGGGCCGCTTCGATCTCGATAACAACGGCTCCGCGCTCGACGGCTTCAATAAAGAGACCACCATCGCCACACGGCTGCAAAACGCGGGTTATGTCACGGCCCAGTTCGGCAAATGGCATCTCGGGCCCACGGAGGCGATCACGCAGCATGGCTTCAAGCACGTGTTCTCTCAGAACGCACAGCGCCCCTTCTCGGCAAACATCACGCTCGATGGCCAGGACCGCCCGATGAGCAATCTTCCGCCGACCGAATATCACCTCGATGGCTGCTCGAAGGCCGCGGCGTCCATCATCGAGCGCTACAAAGACCAGCCCTTCTTCCTCTACGTGGCCTATCGCGCACCGCACACACCGCTGGATGCGCCGAAGCGCTACATGGACCGCTTTCCCGGCGAGATGCCGGAGCGACGTCGCGCTGCGTTGGCGATGCTTTCGGCCATCGACGATGGCGTGGGGCTTATCACCCGCACTTTGGAAAAACATGACCTCACCAAAAAGACGCTCATTTTCTTCATCGGCGACAACGGCGCTCCGCTGAAGATCCACAAGGTCGATTCGCCGCTCCAGGGCGATCCCGGTGGTTGGGACGGCAGCCTGAACACGCCGCTGAATGGCGAAAAAGGCATGCTCTCCGAAGGCGGAATGTCCACGCCCTTTCTCATCGCCTGGCCCGGCACGATCCCCGGTGGCCAAGTGTATGAGCATCCCGTCACCGCGCTCGATTTCGCCGCGACGGCAGCCTCGATCACGAATCTGCCCGTGATGCCCGGCGAGCTCGATGGCGTGAATCTTCTCTCTCACCTCACCGGCGAAAACAAAGCGCCGCCGCACGAGGCCCTCTATTGGCGCTGGATGGCCCAGAGCGCCATCCGCGAAGGAAATTGGAAACTCCTGCGCGCTGGTGATCGCGAATACCTTTACGACCTCAGCACCGACCGCGAGGAAAAACACAACCTCGCCACGAAGCACCCGGAGATCGCCACGCGACTCCGCACGAAGCTCAAAACCTGGGCCGAAGACCTTAATCCGCCCGGCATGGCGCTCGGCCCCATGGCCGCGACGTGGAATGAGTACTTCGATCACTACCTCGAAGGAAAAACCATCGCTCGTCGCAACGAAAAGCCAGAAATCACAGCCTCCGAGACCCAAGGCTGGGAAGCCCGCAACGGCAAGCTCACCGCCAAAGACGGTCATTTCATCCTCACGCCCGACAAGGCCGACAAACCCACCTTCATCACCAAAGCCAAGCTCAAGCTCGCCGGCCCTGTCACTGCCAAGATCACCTTCAAAACCGCCGCCACCGGCCAAGGAGCCATCGCTTGGCGCATCGACGGCGACCA
>JAIXVB010000180.1 GCA_027483245.1 Verrucomicrobiaceae bacterium
ACTCATGCAGGGAGAACATCAGAGACGCCACGGAGAGGATTGCCACCCTTGCCAGCGCGGAGCAGCAGCAGGGGCAGCCGACAAAAGAAGCCGATCAGGAGTCGGGCATGCATCCAGGTGAGGACGCTGTTATCCCGGAAGTAACGGAACTGGGAGACGCCGCCTTCATCGGCCGTGAGGTAACGCACGGAGGTGTGCACGGCGAGCATGGGCACGCCCTGCCAAGCGAGGCGGACGGCGATCTCCGTGTCATAATCGAAGCGACGCGCAAAGGACGTGCCGCGGAAGGCCTCCAAGAGGGCGGGCACGGGATACAGGCGCATGCCAAAGAGCGTGTCGGGGATTCCCCAGCAGAGCGTCTCGAGATTGGCCCAGCCGTTGCCGATCTTCCGCCCCTGCACTCGCAGTTGCGGGGCCTCGGGCCCAAAGACGGGCGTGCCCATCATGACACCGTGCGGATACTTTTCGCCGAGGCGTAAAAAGCGCGGGATCTCTTGGGCGGGGTGCTGGCCATCGGCATCCAGGGTCAGCACATGGGTGTAACCGGCCTCATGGGCAGCCTTCACACCATGGAGCACAGCGGCGCCTTTGCCCTGATTCTGAGGCAGGGTCAGGACCCGGAGCCCAGCGTGTGCCTGCTGGAGCGGCAACAGCAGATCCGCACTGCCATCGGTGCTGCCATCCATGACCACCCACACCTCAGGCCATTGGGCGAGCACCTCGGCGACGGTGCGCGGCAGGATGCGTCCGGTGTTGTAGCTGGGAATGAGGATGAGGGGCTTCATGAGGCGGGGTCGAGCGCCTCTTGGTAGCGCTGACGGAGATGATCGAGGAAGGTCTGGGCATCTTCTCCTTCGCTGAAGAGGACGGGGTCGGCAACGGTCATGCGAATGCGGACCTTCTCTCTCGGCAGTTCCCACAGCGGCCAGCCTTTGCACAGGTAGCGACTGTTGGTTTGAATAAAGACCGGCCAGATGGGGGCTCCGGAGTTCTTGGCGACGATGGCCAGCCCCCCCTGAAAATGATTCACCGAGCCATGCTCCAGGCGACTGCGCGTGCCCTCCGGGAAGAGCAACAAGCGCCGACCCTGACGCAGTGTTTGCACGCATTGGCGCAGCATCTTATGCGTCGGTTCATTGGGCACAAAACCCGCCGCGGTCGCTCCACCAAACAGCAAAGGATTGCACATCAGCGAAGCCTTCAGCACGCAGGCGATGTGCTCGACCTCGGCGAGGATAAAAACGGCATCCCACAACGCCGGGTGATTCGGCGCGACGATGAGCCCGCCGGTCTGCGCCTGAAGTTTCTCAAAGCCGATGTACTCACACTCCACGATGTCAAAGAAGCGCAGGAGTTTCAGGAACCCTCGAAAGGCCAAACGCAGAGCGCCCTGACCGACGACCTTGGCTCGTTCCGTACAGAAGAGCAGTGGCAGCAACACACACAGCAGCATAAATGCCGCGCCGCCAATCATCCAATAGAGCAGACTGGCAATCCAAGCGGCAATCAGGCGGGGACGGTCCATCGACGAAAGAAGGCGTGAGCGACTACCAGTGTCTAAAACTGGTCTTGCAGCGGTGGGTTCACGCTTTGACGATTGTCAGGCGACGTCTTCATGGGTATCGGGGCGGCGATTATGTTACACGCTCCTATGCTTGTCCAAGCTCTTTCCGCATTACCCCATGGGCCCGAATTTCGTTTCATCGATGAAGTCACCGCCATGGAGCCCGGCGTCACTGCCACAGCCCGCTGGACCCTCAAGGGTGATGAAGCCTTTCTCGCAGGCCATTTCCCTGGGCAACCGCTGCTTCCAGGCGTGATCATGATCGAGTCGCTGGCGCAGCTCGGCGGCATCTTGGCGCAGAGTGATCGTGCAGAAAACCCGCTTAAAAATGTGCGTCTCACCGCCGTGCGTCAGTTTAAAATTTTGGGCAGCATCCCTCCAGGCGAGACGCTCACCATTGTGGCACGTCGTGATGCGGTGATGCCAGGCCTGGTGCAGATCAGTGGTGAGATCACCACGGCAGATGGCACCAAGCTGGCCACGGGCAGTGTCATCCTCAGTGGTGAAGAATAGCGTGAACTGCCGGGAGGCTCACTTCAAAGCGCGCAGGTAAGCGACGAGGTCCAAGAGCTCTTGCTCGGCCAAGGTTTGATCCAAACCGAGCGGCATGAGACTGGTCGGCAGTTGGGTATTCGCGGTGATGAGCTGATGCGGAATGCTGCGCTCTTGACCCGCGATGTCCATCACCCGCAGCCCCTCAGCGGTGTGACTGCGGATGACCCCCAGCGTGCTCTGGCCATCGCGGGTCTCGATGACATGGGCCTCATAATCACGCGCCAAGGTGTTGCTGGGAAACAGGATGCTTTCCACGAGATCACGCTCGGTGCGGATCGCGCCGATCTTGGTGAGATTTGGACCGAGATCACGCCCGAGGGGACCGATCTGATGACAAGCAATGCAGGTCCCCTTCCCCTGAGCGAAGACTTTTTCACCCTCCGCTGCACGCCCCTGAGTCAGCACCCGCTGCACGAGACCTGGCAAGGTGCGTTTTTTGGCCTCAATGGCTTCATTGCCACGGCGCAATGCGGGCAACAACAGTGATTCAAAAACCTCCGGCGGTTGGGCGCTGAAGAGGGTGCGATAGAGGCTTTCCTGCTGACTGATGAGACTGGGATTGCGCGCGAGTTCGGTCGCCATGAGACGGGCGATCTCGGCGTCTTTGACCCGGCGGATCAGTGGCAGGAGTTCCTTCAACTCGACCGGGCCGACCGTGGCAAACAAAGGCGCCACAAGACGCTGCTGATCCGCCGCCAAAGGCGCACTGGCCAGCATCGTGGTCGCCTGGATGCGTGCGGCGGAAGTAGCCGATGCATCCCCGACCACGCCAAGCACCAGGGTGAAGGTCTCATCCACCAACCGCAGACTTTTTCGTGCCTCCAAAGAGCGCAGTCGCAGGGTCAAAGGCAGATCCATCTGAATCGCCAACGCCTGAAGCGCGGGATCATACGGATGCGACTTCAGTCGTTTCAAAGCACTGAGAACCAGGGGAAGTCGATCATCGGCCTTGGGCTCTAAAAAGGGCAACCAATCCGCAAGACTGACGCCACCCGATTGGCCTGCCAAAACTCGCAGTCCCACACGCTGAAGCCGGGTGTCTGAGGCAGACAGAAGCTGCGTGATCAGGCGCTGGCCTGATGGCATCCCCAGGCAGCGACTGGCCACGCTTTCGAGTGCGTATTGGCGCTCCGCCGAGATCGCCGGCTCACGAAGCCAAGAGACCATCGGCGGCAGCGCTGCTTCGAGAGCAGCGGGTGATTCGGTGATGATCTTCAGCGCCACTTCGGCCAATGCCTTGTCCACTGCGTCCAGGTGCTGAGTCGCCAAGTTAAGACGAAACTGCTGCTCTTCAGCATCCTGCGGCTGAAAGCTTACCAGCAGCCGACGCAACGCACTGGGATCTCGAGTCTCACGGAGATCCTCTTTCCGCACTGCCAGTGGTCCTACTTTGCGCGCCGCATGAATCCAAGCGTGCTCCAAGGGGGCATCGAGCGGCTCATTCACAAGCTCTCGCAGCGCCTGACCCAAGGCTGCATTGGGCTTGTGATGCGTCATCTGCGCGAGTGCCTGCAAGCGCAACGCGGCATCAGCTGTTTTCAGAGCCGCGAGGACCTGACTCTCGGTTTCCAACACGGGCTCCGATGCTGCGACGACGGGCTTTGCAACCCCGGAACGACGAAGCCGATAAACCGCGCCGAGCACATCCGGTTTGGCCATGAGCGACGAGGGGCACCCAATGCGAAACCAGCCGCCCGTGTTCAAGACAAGCAGCGAGCCATCGTGATCTTCAATGACATCGGTGAGATGCACTTCGGGGTCATGAATCTTGAGGAACTCCGTCTCCGCGGCTTTGAAACTGGAACCTGCTCGGGTCAGCTCCATGCGCACCAGACGCTGTGTGTTAAAATGGGTGACATAGAGCGGCAGCATGTCTTTTTCAGCCGAACCAAAAGCGCAACCACTGACGGCGACATGGCCAAAGTTATGCACCACGGGCATGACCTCCAGCGTGCGCGGCAGATCGGCGATGGCTTGCATCTGATCTGCCCGCTCATAGACACCGCCTTCCAGCCAATGCATGAGCGTGTCTCCGCGGGGGCTGCTGTAGTAGAGATTGCAGGTACCCAGGATCTCTCCCTGCGGCGTGAAGGCCAGCCCCGTGGGATTGTCGGCGCAGCCCAGCGAATGCCAGCGGACATCGCTGCCATCGAGCCGGCAAGACCAAATGCCGCTGGCGGATCCCGCGTGAATCATCACGCCCTCTTTGCCAATGACTCGGTGCCCCTTGCGACCGTGACACCAGTAAAGACGTCCGTTAGGATGCAGCTTCGGCCCGTGCACATCGGCCGCATTGCCCGTGTAATCAAAACCACTGACGATCATCTCGCGCTGATCGGCCACGCCATCGTCATTGGTGTCCGTCAGCTTCCACAATCCGGGGGGACTGCACACATACAGACTGCCAGCCGCCCAGGCTGCTCCTTGCGGAAAGGTCATCTTGTCCGCAAAGACCGTGCTTTGATCATAAAGGCCATCCTTGTCCTCATCGACAAGCCGCAAGACACGATTGGGCGGATTCGCCTCCAACTGTGCTTTGTTCCAATTCACCCCCACCGCATCGCCCATGAAAAGATGCCCCTGATCATCTACACAGCCCATGATGGGATGATGCACCAGCGGCGCAGCAGCAACGGTGGTGAAACTCCAGCTCTCCGGCAAGTCATGCGCGGGCGCAGGATCGGTGGCATGATCGCGATTCACGATCAAAGGGCGCTGAGCGCTGGCTGGAATCTGCGTCCCGAGATCGGGCGGAAGGTCAGCGGCAGGCAGCATCACTCGAAAAAAGACAAGACCAGCCAAGGAGAGATACTGTTTCATGGGAGAGCTAAGATCACGCTCTCCGGGGGCTGATTTTGTCGCGCCGTTGAAGTATTTTTCGGTTAGGCGGGATGACCCGACTGATTTGTCTCCTTGCTTTTCCTGCGAATACGCCTAAAACACGCCGCTCTATGGCATCCACCCCCGTCATCAACCTCCGCAAGGGGCACGCGGTTCGTTACAACAACGAAGTCTGCGTCGTGTCCGATTTTGAACTCAAGACCCCTCCGCGCATGGCTTCCTTTGTGCAGATGTCTGTCCGCACCCTCAGCACAGGCAAGGTTTACAACCTGCGCATGACTTCGAACGAATCGCTCGAAGCTGTGAATCTGAATCGCGAGCCGCATGAATACAGCTACAAGGATGGTGACGACTATCACTTCATGCACCCTGAAACCTTTGAAGACGTGGTCCTCATGGCGGATCAGGTGAAAAGCGCCAAGGACTACCTCATCGAAGGTCAGAAATACACTGTTCAATTCGCGGATGACGTCGTGGTCGGCATTGAGTTGCCACCTTCGGTCATCATGAAAGTCGCTGAAGCCCCTGAAGGCGTCAAAGGTGACTCCGCCAACAATGTTTACAAAGCCGCCATCATGGAAACCGGTCTGCAAGTGCAGGTGCCTCTTTTCATCGGTCCTGGCGACAAGATCAGCGTGAAAACTGAGGACAACAGCTACCTCGGCCGCTCGAACTAATCTTCTCGAAACCTCCAAGCCCCGACCGCAAGGTTGGGGCTTTTTTGTGCCCTCAACGTCTCATCCGAAGGCTGGTCAAGGTCACGACTACCCCCACGGCCGCATGCGCCAGGAGGGCAAAGATGGCCAAGGTGGGAGTCGCAAACCAAGTGCGAACGAACTGGGTGATCGGGGCAAACAACACGGTGTCTTGCACCGTCTCCACGCCACCGGACCAGCCATAATAAGCGGTCACCAAAGGTTGAAGCACACCGCCTAGAATGCGTGGGAAACCCAGAAGTGCTCCCGCGAGCAACACATTGACCACGGCCAACATCCAGGCCCGGCTCTGAGCGCGATCGACATCCCGACTCCGTGCTGAAAGCCCCAAGGACAAGGCGGTAAAGGCCAGACCTGTCAGCGAAAGCAGGATCAGGCGCGGCATCATGTAACCCGGCAGACCACCCGTGACGATCTCAATGAACAGACCGAGGGTGAAGCTCTGAGCGAGGACCAGCGGCACCAAGTAGCCGAGTTTTCCCAGCACATAGGCTTTGGCACTCAACCCGCCGGTCAACTCACGCTCCAGCAGGCCACGTTCACCCGCGATCTCGCGTGCGCCATTGCGCGCCGCCAACAGGATGATCAAGAACACCTGGATGAACCACGCCATGGAGAAGCTGTAAGCCGCAGGCCAGAGGATTTCAGGAGCCGGGCTTGCCGTTTTCAGCGCGTCTTGGATGAAATGCAAATTTGGCAGAATCAACAGCATGGCCAGAAGCGGTGCGGCCACGAGCAGCGACAACTGAGTGATCCATTCCCGCCGACTGCGACGCAGCGTGGTCCAGCGACGCTGAATCAGGTGCTTCACCTGCGCACTCAAGGCAGGCTGAGCCGCCGAAGGCAGATGGGCGGGCTCGGTTTGAGTCTCGGGATCCGAGCTGATCTCAGCGGCGGCAGCGCTTCCCTTGAGGCTCGTTGGGGTTTCTTCTTCATCCGTGGGTGCCGACAAAGAACTGCCTTCACTGCCGAGTTTGAAGGCTTCGTAATACGAGTCGCGATGCCTCGACCAAGAGTCGCCCCAGCGCTCAGCAGGCCGTTTGGCGAGCCGTGGATAAAGCTCATCGATCGACGTGATGCTGAAGTAATGGGTCACAGCGCGGGCAGGCCCATGGAAACACACATGGCCCTCATGGAGGATCACCACCGTGTCATAGGCGGACAAATTTCCCAAGGTCTGCGTGGCATGAATGACCACACGAGCCGGATGATCCGAGGCGATGAATTTGAGCAACGCCGCCATCTCCCGTTCCGACTTCACATCCAGGCCATCAGCGAACTCATCACACACGACCAAGGCAGGATCACTGACCAGGGCCAAGGCCAGCTTCAAACGCCGCCTCTGTGGCAAAGGCAGCGTGCCCACGGGATGCGTGGCCACGGTTTCCAAACCCACACCCACCAACAAATGCGAGGCGCGATCCACCTGCTCATCTTTGGACAAACCGGCCACTCTCAGCAGCAGGGCGCTCATCACACTTTCCCGCACCGTCAGGACATCATTCAGGACATCATCCGCCGCCGGCACATGACCGATGTGATTGGCGTGAATGGGATACCTCACGGTGTCACGGCCCTGAAAACGAACCCCACCCGCGCTGGGTTGTTGAATGCCGGCGAGAATGTCAAGCAGCGTGCTTTTGCCACTGCCAGTCGCTCCCACCACCGCCATGAGATGGCCTTTGGGCAGAGCAAAGCTGATTTCATCCAAGACCTTCAGAGCCTCCTGGCGGGGGCGCTTGACGACACGCGAGAGGCGGATGAGTTCGAGCATAGGGAAGAGGAGCGTTGTTTAAAGAAGGCGAAATCAGCGAGAAAGAAACTCAATCAGCGGACTCAGTCTTCATCCTCCGAGAAATCACGGATTTCACGTCCACCGGAGGTCATCTTTTTCACCGGCGAAATGTTCCGATGCACCCAGACGCTCTGCATCATGCCCACAAGGAAAAGGGTGACGATCATGAACGTGCCCCCATAACTGATGAAGGGCATGGGCAGACCGATCACAGGCAGCATGCAGAGATTCATGCCCGCATTCTGAAAGGTGTGGGCAAAGAACATGGTGACCACCCCAACCACGAGGAGTCGCCCGACCTGATCTCGTGAATAAAAGGCCATGAAGATCCCCTGAATGAGCAGCAGCGCGATGCCGGTGAGCAGGAGCACGGCACCCCGGAAACCGAACTCCTCACAAATCACGCTGAAGATGAAGTCGCTGAAGGCCTCTGCTTCAGGGAAGAAATTGCGATGAATGCTGCTCTGATCAGGCACTTTTTCCGACAGCGGCCCTTTGCCTTCAAAGCCTGCGGAGGCCACCGCCGTCTGCACAAAGTTCGGCACCCATCCATCCCCACGAGTATCGACTTTTTCCATCTGATTGGTCAGCAGATACCAGGTCGTGTCGATACGCGCTTGCTGGTAAGGTTTGAGGACAAAGAAGTAGATCAGGGGAATGACGCAGAGCGCGCCCAAGACCAGGGTGATCAGGTAACGAAAGGGGATGCTGCCCACGAGCATCATCGAGAGAAAGACGGGGCCCCAAACCAGACCCGAGCCCAAGTCCTCCTTGATCACCATTGCCGCAGGCACCCCTGCCAGAATCCCGCCCACGATGATGCGCAGCCAGGGACGCCGAAAGACCGGCCACATGCGGGGCAATTCACCAAACACCACGGCCAGCATCAGAATGCCAGACATGATGGCAAACTGAGAGGGCTGGACGGATTGACCGGCGATGATGACCCAGTTCTTATTGCCATTGATCTCGATGCCTTTGAAATGCAGGTAAACCAAGCCGCCAATGCCCGCCAAATACATCGGCCAGCAGGCCCAGCGCACCCATTTGTAATCGATCAAACTGGCCGCGAAGAGAAACGGAACACCGAGACCGATCCAGGTCATCTGCTGCTTCCATTTGAGCGCCAAGTCACCGCTTTCACGGAAGTAGCTGGCATTGTAAATGGCATACACACCAAAGGCGAGGAGGCCGAGCATCGTCAAGATCAGGATCCAATTGATGCCGAGAAACTTTTTGAAAAGAGGAGTCATGTTCGAGGGGGCAAAGGTGCGGGGACTATCCCAGCGCAGGAATGGAGGCGATCAGCCGGCGAGTGTAATCGTGCTGAGGTCGTTCGCAGACCTCATCCGCAGGACCACTCTCGACCACTTGGCCACGATTCATGACGATGATGTCATCACTCATGTGGCGCACCACGGCCAGATCATGAGCGATGAAGAGATACGTGAGTTTGAACTCATCTTGCAAGTCTTTGAGCAGATTCAGAATGCTGGCCTGAACGCTCACGTCGAGGGCGCTCACGGGCTCGTCACAGATCAGAAACTTTGGCTGCACGGCCAGAGCGCGGGCAATGCCGATGCGCTGACGCTGGCCGCCGCTGAACTCGTGGGGGTAACGTTGCAGCGACTCGACGGGCAAACCGACTCGATGAAGGAGCGCGGCGGAGACATCCCGCCGCTGAGGGTGTGTCATGTCCTTGAAATGAATCGTCAGGGGCTCAGCCAAGATCGACTCGATCGTCATGCGCGGATTCAAGGAGCCGATGGGGTCCTGAAAGATCATCTGCATCTCTTTCCGCAGGGGGCGGAAGGTCTTTTCCGGCAGGCTAAAAATCTCCTGATCTCGGTAATAGGCACTGCCTGCCGTGGGCTGAATCAACTTTAACAAAGCACGCGACACGGTGGACTTGCCACTGCCGCTCTCTCCGACCAGTCCCAGAGTTTTCCCTTCTTCGACGGAAAAACTCACGCCATCGACGGCTTTGACCACCTCAGCACGGCTCAAAAAGCCTGAGCGGATGGGAAAATGGACCTGGAGATTTTCAACGCGGAGGAGTGCCATGAGGCGGGGAGTTTATCACACGCGCCACCAGTGCCAAATGAACGCTCCGAGAAAGTGTCAATCCTTCACCACACGCGCCAGAAACTGATCCACAGCATAACGCGTTAATTGCGCCCCAGGGCCATGCAGGGGGTAGTCCAATCCATGCGTGGCCCACCGCAGATCGAGAAAATGATGCGGCACCCCCGCCTGCTTCAACTGCTCAGCCAATCGTCGGCTCTGCAGATGCCAAACCAAAATATCCCGCTGCCCGTGCACCAGAAGCATGGGCGGACAGGTAGAATCGGCCCGCAGGGTCGCAGAGGCCTCTTGATAGGCCAACGGCACCTGCTCTGGATCGCCGCCCATGTATTGACGGAGCAGCTTCATCGAATCCAGCACATCCTCAGGATCGGCAAATTTGCGCGCAAAGACCATGTCACCCGGTCCATAAAGGCTAATACACCCCTTGATCGCAGGGTCTTTCAGTTCACAAACCGCCGCCGTGGCGATCTGACCACCGGCGCTGCGGCCCAATAGCACCAACTGCCCGGCATCAATCTTCAACTCCAAGGCGTGGGATTTGAGATAAGCCAGAGACTCTCGGACATCCTCCAAAGGCGCGGGCCACTGCCACTCAGGGGCCAAACGATAGTCGAGGGACATGACGGCGTAACCCGACTGTGCCCAGTGCGTGCTCCACTCGGGAAACTCCTCCGCCGTTCCACTCTGCCATCCTCCCCCGTGGATCATCAGGATGCAGGGAGACGCTTTGCTGGAATCAACGGCGGGGTAAAACAACATCCGCCGGGCGGGGACCGTGCCTTTTTCCGGCAGGACATGCTCCTGCGGCATGGCGCGCTCACCACCGTGACTGACAAACAGCTCCTTCACCGAAAGCGGCGCACCTTCGACCTTCCCTCCAAAGGAGACCTCCATCTCACGAGGAAGTTTTTCTGCCATTTGCAGCGCCTGCATCAGCGGGCTGAGCAGGACACCCGTGGCCAAAAGCGCCACGCCCCCGACCATGAAATCATGCCGTTTGAGATAAATCAGCGTGATCAACCCAGTAAAAACAGCCACCCGATGCCCATATTCACCCAGCATGAGGGTAAACTTCCACATCAATAAGGAGTCGAAAGTGATCAGCAGTGGTAGGGTCAGCAGGACACAGGTGATGAGGAAAATCGTGCGAATCATGGCTTTTGCACGGTGCGAGTCTCCCCTGCCCTCAGATTCAAAAAACTCGATAAACCCTCAGAAACTCAGTCTCGGCGCGCCAATTTCGACAAGAGACGCAGAATCTCGACATACAGCCAGACCAAAGTCACGAGCAGACCAAAGGCTGCATACCACTCCATGTGCTTCGGGGCACCGTGCGTGCAGCCATTTTCGATGAAATCGAAGTCCAAGACCAAGTTCAGCGCGGCGATCACCACCACAAAGGCGCTGAAACCGATGCCAAAGAGACCGCTTTCATGGATGAACGGGATCTGAATCCCAAAGAAACCCAGCACGATCGAAGCCAGATACACCAGGGCGATGCCACCCGTCGCGGCCACGATGCCGAGTTTAAA
>JAIXVB010000439.1 GCA_027483245.1 Verrucomicrobiaceae bacterium
ATCCTGGTCGAAGCAGGCCTGGGTTATTTGAAACTGGGCCAGCCCCTGAACACTCTATCGGGGGGTGAAGCCCAGCGTCTCAAGTTGGTCGGGCACTTGATCGAGAACGCCACGGAAAAGGGCCAAACATCCACCGCGCTTTTGCTGTTGGATGAACCCACGACAGGTCTGCATTTTGACGACATCGCCTTGCTGGTGAAACTGCTGCAACGTCTTGTGGAAGAAGGCAACAGCCTGCTCGTCATTGAGCACAACATCGATGTGATCCAGTGCGCGGATTGGGTCATCGACCTCGGTCCCGATGGAGGCTCTCAAGGTGGGCAACTCGTCGTCTCAGGAACCCCGGAACAAGTCGCCGCCTGTGAGGAATCCTGGACGGGCAAGTTCCTCGCTGAGAAGTTTGGCACCGGCCGTGCCGAGATGCGCCTGGCTGAACACGCCGCCTCTTACACCGTTCGCAAAAAGGCCAAAGTGCCTGCCTTTGCGGCCAATGCCATCAGCATTCGGGGTGCACGTGAACACAACCTCAAAAACATCTCCCTCGACATTCCACGCGATCAATTCGTCGTGGTCACCGGCCTGAGTGGCAGTGGCAAATCATCGCTGGCCTTTGACCTCGTCTTTGCCGAAGGCCAACGACGTTTCCTCGACAGCATGTCGGTCTATGCCCGCACCTTTGTCGAGCAGATGGAGAAACCCGAAGTGGATGTCATCAGCGGCGTGCCACCGACCGTTGCCATTGAGCAAAGGATCTCGCGCGGAGGTGGTAAATCCACGGTGGCCACCGTCACGGAGGTCTATCATTTCCTGCGCTTGTTGTTCGCCAAACTCGGCACGCAATACTGTCCGAAGTGCGATGTGCCCGTGCAGAAACAAAGTCTGAGCGCCATCACTCAAACCGTGGTGGAGCGGGCTAAGAAAGGTCCCCTGCAAGTGCTGGCCCCATTGATCAAAGCGCGCAAAGGTTTCCACACCGAAGTGGCTGAAGCAGCGGCCAAACAAGGCATTGAGACCTTGCTGGTGGATGGCCAATTCCGTGGCACTGCCAATTTCCAAAGACTGGAACGATTCAAAGAGCACAGCATCGATGCCGTGGTTGGCGAAGTGAAGAAAGGCGCGTCTGCACTGGAGTTGCGTCCGCTTTTGGAAAAGGCGCTGAAGATGGGCAAAGGCACGGTGAAACTTTGGTTGCCCGGCAATACCTCGCAGGTGCTGAGCACCGAGATGAGCTGCCCGAAATGTGACCTCTCCTTTGAAGAGTTGGATCCACGCCTCTTCTCTTTCAACAGCCCGCATGGCTGGTGCCCGAGCTGCCGTGGCTTTGGTTTCAAGGTTTCAGCCAGCGGTGCGGAACCACGTCGCGATGACATGTCGAAACTGGAAGCGGAGATGGAAGAAGAACGCCGTCTCTCGCGCGGGGCAGATGACGAGGATGAAGACAAAGAGCGTGTGCTCTGCCTCGAATGTCATGGCTCGCGTCTGAACCAAACGGCACGCTATGTGCGCCTGCAAGATTTCACGGTTCCGGCCCTCAATGCCATGTCGGCGACTGACGCGGCAGAAGGCGTCAAAAAACTCAAGTTCGCAGGCACGGAAGGCATCATTGCCCGCGACATTTTGAAGGAGATCGAACAGCGTCTGCACTTCATGAAAGAGGTCGGCCTAGGTTACCTGCAACTCAACCGCAGCGCCGATACACTGAGCGGTGGTGAGGCTCAGCGCATTCGATTGGCAGCCCAACTCGGCAGCAATCTACGTGGTGTGCTTTACGTGTTGGATGAACCCACTATCGGCCTGCATCCGCGCGACAATGAACGCCTGCTCGACACACTGATCGCTCTGCGAGACAAGGGCAACTCCCTGCTGGTGGTGGAACATGACGATGACACGATGCGTCGCGCTGACACCATCATCGACCTCGGGCCTGGAGCAGGCCGTTTTGGTGGTGAGGTCATCTCACAGGGCAATTTGGCGCACATCTTGAAGGACAAAAAGAGCGTCACGGGCCAAGGCCTACGCAATCCGTTCAAACATCCCTTGTTAGGCAAACGTCGTCCCATTCCTGCGGCCAAGAGCAAAGAAGGCTGGCTGAGGATTCAAGATGCCCATGCAAACAACCTGAAGAACATCAACGTGCAGATTCCTGTCGGTTGCCTCACGGTCATCACGGGCGTCAGCGGCAGTGGCAAGAGCACCTTCCTGCATCAGGTTTTGTTCCCAGGCATGAAGGCACTGCTGAGCAAAGAAAAGAAACGCAAGTCTGCCGATCAACCTTGGAAAGCGATCGTCGGAGCCGAGAACTTTGGCTTTGTCTATGAAGTGGATCAATCGCCGATTGGCAAGACCTCGCGCTCCTGTCCTGCGACCTATGTGGGCATCCTGGATGACATTCGCAAGCTCTTCGCCCAAGTGCCCGTGGCGCGTGCTCGCGGATACGATGCAGGACGTTTTTCCTTCAACACCGAAGGCGGTCGCTGCGAGGCTTGTCAGGGCAATGGCAATGTGAAGGTGGAGATGAACTTCCTACCGACCACACGTGTGCATTGTGAAGTCTGCAATGGCTTGCGCTTCAATTCGGCGACCATGGAGATCGAATACAACAGCAAGAACATCGGCCAGGTGCTGAAGATGAGCATCACCGAAGCTGCCGAGTTTTTTGCCAATCAGCAGCGCATCGCCCGACCGCTGCAACTGCTCGCTGACACCGGCGTGGGATACTTGCA
>JAIXVB010000345.1 GCA_027483245.1 Verrucomicrobiaceae bacterium
GCTGGGGCGTAGTAGTAGCTGGCGTAATTGTAATACGTGTACTCTTTCAAGTTCGTCGAGGAGCGATTCAGGATCACGCCGCCGACATTGACCTGACGCTCATAGAGGAGGTCGAGAGCCTTCCCACTCAAGCGCGCCATTGTTGAAGACATGCGCACGACAAAGATGACCGTATCGAGTTTAGGTGCAAAGCTGCCCGTGTCATCTGCGACCAGGACAGGGGCGCTGTCAAAGATCACATAATCATACTCTTCCGACATCTCGCGCAGCATCTCATCGGCTGTTTTGGAGAGCAGCATTTCCGAAGTTTGATCGAACACTTCACCACGAGAAAGCAGATCGAGTCCACGAGTGCCGGTTTCTTGCACCGCATCACGCCAGTGCACTTTCCCTCGCAGGACCTCGCTCAGTCCCTGATTGTTCGGCAGTTTGAAAAGTTCACTGACACCACCACGACGCAGGTCACAGTCTGCTAAAAGAACCCGCGAGCCGCCTAGGGCCAATGTGATGGCCAAATTCGAGGTGACCGTTGTTTTCCCTTCGTTGGGCACCGCGCTGGTGACCAAAATGGTTTTGGGTATCTTTCCTTGCCAATTCTTGAAGGTGATCGACGAGCGGATGTTGCGAAAAGCTTCGGCGTAGAGATGGCGGTCATCGTTCGGTCGCAGGAGCGTCACATCGCCGCGTTGACGCTGTTCGGGGATTTGTCCCAGCACAGCTTCATTTGGGAACAGGGATTGGAACTCACTGTGAGAGTTCATGCGGTCATCCAAGCGGTCAAAAAGCAGTAGGATGACAAGACCTCCAAGAATCCCTGCGGCCAAACCAAGAAAGAGAGGGTTTATCCATTCCGTCTCATCTTCCAGGGCAGGAGAGGCACGTTCCTGAATAGCCACATAGTCCGTCTGCACGTTTTGGAGTTGTTGGAATTCCTGAACGCGCTCAAACATTTTGTCATGAGCAAGCTTGGTCGCACGGAACTCCTCTTCGAGGCGTTCATGCTCTGCCAGCTTGCCTCCCAGATCCGTGGCTTCTTTTTGCTTCTCGGCGATCTGTTGGTCCAGACCTTTGACCTTGCGCTCCAATTCAGACATTTGGCTGCGCAGTTCCTTGACGATTTCTTGTTCGAAGTTCTTGAGCAAGCCCTTGTCGGACTCGATCCGCTCATCCACCTCAACAACGCTGGGATGTTGTGCCTTGAAGGATTTCAGCAGCCGGTCACGCTCATTTTGCAGGCGCAGGATGCTTTTCTTGGTCTCCAAATAATCGCGCTCAGCCGAGGTGAGTCCCATGCTACGCGCTGCATCGGCCGTGGCTGAGGAATCAGCAGCGGCGTTGCCTGTGGCAGGTTGACTTGTCATCCCTGCGGCACCTGGAGCCGTTGCTCCACGCTCACGATTGATCATTGCGGCATCGACATCATCCAGACCCAGGCGGATCTCATTGAGTTGCGTGATGACGGATTCGCGTTTGGATTTGAGGCTGAGTAAGAAAGCGGCGGACTCATTGTTTCCGTTGGTGAGGAGAACGATGTTATTGGCCTTGCGGAAGCTTTCGAGCTTTTCTCCGCGCTCTTGTAGCTCTTTGCCTTTCTTGACGACCACATCCGTGAAGGTGTCTAAAGCTCGTTCCAGGCCTTGTTCACGGATCTGTTGCCGGAAAGCAACAAACTCATCGAGCATCGAGTCCAAAAAGATACGTGTGTAACGGGGTTCCGAGCCGATGGCAAAGACGTTGAAAATGGCCGAGCCCTTGGTTTGAGCGACCTTGATGTCCACATCGGATTCTTTGAGGTCAGGGTGCAGCGCATTGACGCGGCTTAAGGCACGTCGTTTCATTTCAGCACTTTCGAGCGTCTCAATGATCGTCCCGTAGAAATCCTGCATGGTTTCCTGCCAGTTCAGATCCCCTTGGGCAACCATGCGTCCGCCAGCGACGAGTTTCGCCAATGATTTATATTCGACTGGTTTGCCTGTGATGCTGATCGCCATCACACAAATGCCGATGCTGGCTGTCAGCAGAAGAAACCACCAGCGACGGCGTAGAAGGATCTGATAGCGCTGAAACTTCGCCGAGGTCTCGTGAATGCGATTCAGCGTGTGCGACTGTGCCTGATTCGGCAGAGTGAGCATCGGTTGCTCGTTGGGGGGAAGACTGTTCACGGCTGGGATGGGTTAAGCGGCTGGGAAGACTCCGCAGGTTCATAACATGCGCAGTTTAAGCGCACCTGCATCGGGAAAATGACACTCCTGCCAGACTAGAAGACGAACTTGAGCCCGTTCTAGATGACTTTGTCCGCACTTAGAAATTAATTTTCTTCTCATCCACGATGATCACGTCATTGCTGCGGATGTAGATGTCGTAGTCCAGATTGCCCCGGCGCATGATGGCATCCAGATTGACGATGATGTTTTTGTTTCCCTGCGGGGTTTTGCGCACCAGTTTGACCTTCTCGGGATTGGCAAATTGAGCAAAACCACCTGCGCGGAGGATTGCTTGGCTGATCGTGATGTCTTCGTCCTGAGGTAGCTCATACTTCCCCTGACGCAGCACTTGGCCATAGACGGTGAAGAAATCGATTTCGGAACTGGCAGTGCGAACACGCGCGTTCGGATCGTCAATGCGTTTGAGGTCGATGGCCACGATCACCGTTGCAGAGTTGTAGTAGCTCTGCTCAAGACGGCGTTTGACTTCAAAACCGAGGGCTTTGCAGGTGCGACCTGAAGCTTTGACCAAGCCGATGTGAGGCGCATAAATTTCACCCGTGGCACCCACGCGCATCTGGCGAGGTTCGCCACGATCCTCAACGATACGAATGCTGATCAAGTCGCCGGATTCAATGGGCTGAGTGTCATCGAGCACTTCCATTGAATTGATCACTGCGGCAGAACGAGAGACATCACCTGTCGGCGCAGTCGGAGTAGGCGCTGCTGGACGACGCTCTTCGAGCTCACGGAAACCTGGGTCCTGGGCGAATGAAAGAGTGGCAGTAAAAGCGACAGCGAAGGCAGTCGAACGAATCAAGAACATGGCGAAGAGGGGTAGAAATTCAAATCTTCAGGCAAAGGCACTGAGATCAGAAATTGTAATTGATGGCCATGATGACACGGTTTTGATCGAAGCCACCGAAGGTGCCACTGGTGACTTGAGTGGTGTAGAATCGATACCCCAAAGACAGACTTGCCTTCGCAGACAGAGCATAGGTCAGGTCCGTGGTGAAGGAGTGTTGATCAAATTGACCAGAGACATCTGTTTTCCGTGCTGCATTTTTCACATCACGTCCAATGGCATCGACTTCGGTTTGACCGTAGTGGTAACCAAATCCTAGAGCGACGCGTGAAGACAATCGATGTTGAAGATGTGCATCAAATCCAAACTGTTGGGTATCCTGGGCTAAAGCTCCGCCTGAAGCAGAAGCATCTTCGAAATAGGCACTGAGTGACAAACGACTTCCTTTCCAGGCGACGATAGACATTCCGTAGTTGATGTAATCGGCAGCAACAAAATTGGAAGTAATGTTCAGAGCGGCTTCTCTGCCAAAACTTAGGGAATGGCTAATACGGGAGTTTAACTGATTGCTCACCGTTACACTGTAATAGAAATCAGAAAGGTCACTTTCATCTTCATTAGTAATCGAAATAGCAGCAGGGCCTGGACCTTGGCGGTAGTATTGTCCGAAATCATCGCGCTCAACGGCTCTGAAATCGAATTTTTGATAACCGGCGGCCATGCGGATGTAAGTCGTGTTTCCAACAGGAATAACAACGAAAAGTCCAAGATTACCCAGAAAAGCGTCATTGTTAAAACGCTGATTGTAATCAAGATACGTGATCCCGCCGTCGAGACCTGCACTCCACGTGCCAGTTGGACTATAAGTCAGAGAACCGTGTAAAGAGTCAGTTGCGCGGTCAAAGTTCCCAGAGTCAGCTGAAACTGTGACATTTTGATTTTTATCACCACCTAAAGCAAAGGCATTGGAGTGCATGTAGTTCAAGGCGAGAGCCCAATCCGAATTCACACGCCAGTTAGCGGCGATACCGGCATCATTTTGGAATACACCGAAGAGCTGTGTGGGAGCAAGAGCGAAATCATTGCGCACGGCGGGACGGACAGAGAATCGATCGTAAATCGTGATGTAAACGGGACCTGCTTTGATGTCGAAGGCGATGGTGCTGCCAGGAAGAATGTTCAACACTGCACCGTTGCTGCCAAAGGGAGCGAGATCTGGATTCTCAAAGTAGTAATCGTAGCCAATCGCGGTGGAGAGGGAGAGGCGGTTGTTTTGGCTCACCTGATAATTGGCATCAATGTTCAGCAAGGTGGTGCTGATGACATCAGACACAGGGTTGTTTGAAGAACGAGTGATGTTGTCGTTGTATTCAAATCCTTGGTAGAGGCCGAATCCCACATTGATGGGTCCAAGACGGACGTTGCGGCGACCGTTTAGAAACGGATCGGAAATGTAAGTGGGGGTGAAGAATCCGGTGGGGGAGGCATATTGGCCCGCATAGTTGGTGTAGTCACCCACGGTGCGAGCTGAAGCAGCGGTGCTGCCACTGCGGACCGATGGGCGGGAGAGCGCACGTGCCGATTCATAATCAGTGCTGCGTTGGCCCATTTCATCGTTGGTTTTGCTACGATAGACGCCGCTGTCGTAATCATAGACCACGTCACCGTCACGAGTTCCCGTTTGCGTGGAGGCATTGGCGTCGCGCTGGCGAGCACGAAGGTCATCGAAAAACAAACCTGTTTGCGTGGGGGAAACGCCGTATTGGGCGAGGAGGGCAGGCACTCCGAGAACTTGAAACACACCAACAGCCATCAGCAGGCGCAAAAGAGAGGGACGTGCAGGGAGCTTGAGTCGAATCATACGTGATGGGGAAAGTGCGTGATTGGGGAATTAATCCACGATAAAAGCAACTGTGATGCCTATTGTCCATTCTAAAAAAATGCTTTTCACGTGAACACATTGTTTCACGTTTCTTGTCGCCAGTTCTTTCAATCAGCGTTGATCCTCAAGCTCTGAGGCAATCCTTTAGCGCAAAAGAGGGCCTGCCGAATGGGTCGGTGGATGATCGCTAATTTGGGTTCGAATGGACCTGCTGCCAAAGTCTAACTCCAATTGCACATCACCCTCCGCAGCATGAAGAAGGTTCCTTCGGTTAACCCGACTGTTTGAATCTACCTGAATGAAACCTTTAAGTTGGTCGAAAAGTTTGGCGAGGGAGGGGCTGCGTTTGTGGTTCATAGCGTGCGTTAATCAATGTGTTCAATTGAACCCAAATTGCAAGCATTCAAATGAACAGTTTTATTCCTGTTCAAGATTTTGACTTGTCGATTGACTCGCCGGTTGGCCTCCGGTGAGTCCAGAGTCCTGAACATGGACCGTTTTTCCGCTCGCACTCGCCTCACCATTCCTGAGTATGCCATGGCCCTCGCTCACGTGGCCAGTTTGAGATCCGAGGATCCGTATCGCAAGGTGGGCGCCGTGGCCATCGACTTTGACAATCGGGTGATCGGCACTGCCTATAACGGACTTGCTCCCGGTTACGATGCCACAGCCGAGTTCTGGAGTGATCGGGATGAGCGCCGCAAATACATGCTGCATGCGGAAGTGAATCTGTGCAGCCTGTTCACTCGTGGCAATGTGAAGCTGGTCGCCTGCACGACCAAACCCTGCACCAGTTGCATGCAGATGCTCTGCGCCTATGGGGTCAAGGAAGTGTATTATCGCGACAACTATCCTGAGTCTGAGGCCGATGCGATCGCGCAGCGCTACAGCATCTCATTGGTTCAGTTGTTGGATTACCCGCAGATTGTTTCGCCTTTTGAGCCGTCTGTTTTGAGTTGAATGCGACCCGGCTCTTGCATTGCGACAGGCTTCATGGCTTCATAGGCATGCCATGCGCAAATCCATCCTTCTTACGCTTGCTTTTCTGTGTGCCGCTCCTGCGGTGATCGCCAAAGATCCTGTTTTAGCTCCGGCGGACCTTTCCTCCATGGCTAAACCTTGGGATCGTCATTATTTCGACATTGAAAGTGGTTATCTCTGGAAAGTCGGCGGTAGCACACCGCTCGATTACGCGATGGTTCCCACGATGCTGACGTGGCGCTCGCCAGAGGTTCTGGGATTGGATTTTTCCAATGGCTCCAAGCTGATCATCCGCAATCGACTTTCGTTGCTGGGGCAGTGGATCGAGACGGGGCCGGAGAATCATTACATCGCTCTCATGGGTGCGCCTTCCATCGAATGGTGGGATTCGAGCGGTTCCTGGTCCCTCTACAGCGGCATTGGCGGTGGTGCCGGTTGGCTGGATTCCCAGAGTGTCGTCGGTGGTCAGGGGCAAGATTTCACGCTGAACTGGTTCGCCAATGTAGGGATCGCAAAAGCTGTGACGGAGAACATGCAAGTCCGTGTCGGGGCGATGTTCCAACATCTCTCCAACGGTGGAGCCACGGATCCTAACCCGGGCGTCAATTCACTTGGTTTCACCATTGGCTTATCTTGGGGATTCTGAGTCGGCATGTTCAGCATCGTCGAAGCCATTCGCCAGCGGGCCGAGTCTGAGGCCATTGCCCTTGTTCAAAAAGATCGGACACTCAGTTACCAGGAGCTTTTCACTCAGAGCGACGCCCTTGCGGCCGTTTTGAGTGAGCATCTGCCGACTCGGCCTGAGCGGACAGCTCGGCTGCGCATCGGCGTGCATTTTCCCAGCAGCTTGGACTATGTGCCCTTGGCATTGGCGATTTTGACTGCTGGCGGGTGTTTTGTTCCGATTCCTGACGAACTCGCGGAGTCTGAAAAGCGTGATCTCGCGATTCGCACCGCTTTGGACATCATCCTCGTTCACGAGGCTGCGTCTTCCTGGGTTCCTGCGGAAAGTCGCAGGTTGGGGCAATTTAATTTGGGTGGGCATTCGGTCCTGATCCTTCAGCCGCCTGCCGTAGCGCCCATTTTTCCTGCGGCAGAATTTGAGGCGCTGAATCCCGCCTTCATTCGGTTCAGTTCCGGCACCACGGGCAAATCGAAGGGGGTTTTGCTCTCCCATGGATCGCTTCTGGAGCGCATCACAGCGGCCAACCGAGGGCTGACCATTGGCCCTGGTGATCGAGTCCTGTGGGTGTTGCCGATGGCGCATCACTTTGCGGTTTCCATCATCCTTTATCTCTATCACGGAGCGACCACGATCATTGAGGAGACACATCTCGGGGAGGATCTGTTGCGTGTGGGAGCGGAGCAAAAAGCGACGGTGATGTATGGCAGTCCGGTGCATTATCGGCAGCTTGTCGAGGCACCGGCGCTGGCTGAATGGACCACGCTGCGTCTGGCTGTGGCCAC
>JAIXVB010000661.1 GCA_027483245.1 Verrucomicrobiaceae bacterium
ACAACTCGTGAAATCAGGAGATGCCAAACTCAGTCGAACAGAAGAAAAGATGATCGAGATGAGCAATGGTTGCATTTGCTGCACCCTGCGAGAAGACCTGCTCAAGGAAGTGTCCCTACTCGCTCGTGAAGGGCGTTTTGATTCACTGGTGATCGAGTCCACCGGCGTGTCTGAGCCCATGCCAGTGGCGGAGACTTTCACCTTTGAAAACGAAGCCGGGCAGAGCCTGAATGAAATGGCCCAGCTCGATACGATGGTCACCGTGGTGGATGCGCGAAACTTTCTCGAGGACTATCACAGCACCGAGGATCTCCAAGACCGAGGCCAAGGAATCAGTGAGGAAGATGGACGAACCATTGCCCATTTGCTGACGGATCAAATCGAGTTCGCGAATGTCATTTTGATCAACAAGACAGACATGGTGACTGCTGAAGAGATGGATGAGATTCAGGGGATCATTCGCGCTCTGAATCCCAAGGCCAAAGTCCACTTCACTCGCAACAGTGAGGTTCCGCTCAAAGCAGTCATGGACACGGGCCTGTTTGCCATGAGTGAAGCCGAAGAGAGTCAGGGCTGGTTGGATTCACTCAACGGACACACACCTGAAACGGAAGAGTATGGCATCCGCAGTTTCGTCTATCGCTCGCATCGCCCGTTTCACCCAGAGCGTTTCCAGTCATTGCTCAAAAGCCCTTGGGAAGGTGTCATTCGGGCCAAGGGGATGTTTTGGTTGGCCACGCGCATGGAGCTCGCAGGCTACGTCTCACAGGCTGGCGTGCTGCGTGACACTCGTGCGATGGGTTTCTTTTGGAGTGCTGTTGATGCCGCGGAATGGCCAGCAGATGAACAGAGTCTCGCGGAAATTCGCGCCAATCTCCGCGAGCCTTACGGGGATCGCAGGACTGAAATCGTCATCATAGGACGTCACATGAATCGTGACGCTCTATGGGCTCAATTTGATGCCTGTCTCCTCACAGATGCAGAAATGAAACAGGGGCCTGAAGCATGGCGTCAACTCCCCGATCCATTTCCGCAATGGATGCCAGAGTAAGGCAGGCCTTCCCTGCCCTGCTCTGAACATCGGTTCAACCGCACGCTTTACAGGCCAAACGCAGCGTCCATCTCCTTGGCAACGCCCGTGAGATAAGCCAAATCTCCACCTGCGACTTCAGCGGCGAGCCAGCCGTGAAAGTTGATCTCGTGCAGAGCTTTGCGCACATCGGCGTAGTCGATGTCTCCTTCACCAATCGGCGTGAATTTGCCTTGGGCGCGCGAGAAGCCTTTCACATCCAACTTCAACACACGATGCCCCAGTTGGCGAATCCAATCGCCCATGCTGCCGTATTTCCAGTGATTACCGATGTCGAACTGCATGCCTACCCAAGGAGAACGAAACTCATCGACATACTTCACGAATTTCTCCGCGGTTTGATCCGCTCCACCCTCGTGATTGTAGAGAAACTGATTCCACACATTTTCGATCACAATCTGCACGCCCAATTCAGCAGCCAGAGGAACGGCTTTGGCGATGTTTTCAACGGAACGACCCCAGATCTCACTCTCTGGGCCATCCTCACCTTTACCTACCACAAGGAGCACACTGTGACCGCCCACAGCTCGGGTCTCGCGAAGTGCTTGTTTCAGATTGGCCAGCGCTTCCGCTCGTGTGGCCGCATCGGGGCTCGTGTGACGGATGTTCCAATGCGCACCACAGACACTGCCATCGACAGGCAATCCAGAAGCCGCAATCGCCGTCTTTGTCTCTTCGACATCATTCCCTGGAAAACCCATCTCAACACCCATGAAACCCGCTGCTTTGGCAGTTCTGAAGCGCTCCGTCAGATTGTTGCCTTTGATCATTCCGATCTTCAACGTCTTATAAAGGCGACCCGCTAGCGCATCCGGCACGTCAGCGGCGGCAAAGCCAATTCGAGCGGAAAAAGCCGACCCAAGAGTCAGCAGCCCGGCTTGCTTGAGGAAATGACGACGTGGCATGGCAGCAGGTGAAATGGGAGACATGACCTTTGAATACGCGATTCACAGCAAAGAACAATCACCCAAGATGAAGAAGCCCGGCGGTTCCTGATTGTCGTAACTTGGTTTGGCAATCGAAGCCAATCGACGCCACTGAAATGCCCCTTCATGACCTCCCTACCCTGCGCGCACAACTACGCCAAGCACGACATCGTGCCCTGCTCACTCTGCGACGCGAGTTTTGTCTGCCTGTGCAACCGCGCCACCGAATGTCCCTGTGCTCAGGTCAATCTCACACGTGATGAGTCAGAGTGGATCAGCTGGCAGACCGGTGGCGAATGCGTCTGCATCGCCTGTCTCACACGACTGAAACAAGAGGCACGAGTGCGAGTGGGCTAAAGTCGTTTAAGTGCCACAGAAGGTCTGATATGCGGGGGCATCGGAGTCCGCTGGAGTCTGGTATTCAGGCTGATCCAACGTGCGATCGTAGGGGCTTTCCAAAACTTTAAGCAGACGCTGAATCACGCTGAAGTCGTCTTTGTCCGACGCTGCTTCGAGTGCTTCTTCGACCTTGTGATTGCGCGGGATGACGGCGGGATTGTGGGCACGCATCAGCTCAGCGGATTCGGTTAAAGATTGTGTTTGCCTGGTTCGACGCAGATTCCACTCGCTGTGCCAGGCTTGAAATTCGACATCCCCGAAGTGGTCAGAATCGTTAAGCGATTCTGAACTCAGTGCGCGAAAAGTGTTGGTGAAATCCGCCCTCGTTTTCTGCATCCATGCGAGCAAAGACTGAATCATGAACTCATCGTTTTCTTCTTCATCGAACAAGCCCAGTTTGCTTCTCATGCCTGTGAGCCAATGCTTTTGATAAAGCTCCTGAAAACGATGGATCGACTCATTGGCAAGCGCGATCGCCTGCGCTTCTTCGTCGTGCAAAAGCGGCAGCATGGCTTCGGCAAGACGCGCTAGATTCCACTGGGCGATGTGAGGCTGATTGCCATAGGCATAGCGTCCATTGCGGTCGATGGAACTGAACACCGTGGCCGGGTCATAGGAATCCATGAAGGCACAGGGACCATAGTCAATGGTCTCGCCACTCAGCGCCATGTTATCCGTGTTCATGACACCATGGATAAAACCCACGAGCTGCCACTTTGCGATCAAAGCGGCCTGGCGCTCAATCACCGCCTCAAGAAAGCTGAGATACGGTTTTTCCGCTTCTAGAAGCGCTGCGTCATGACGCTGAATCGTGTGATCAGCGAGTGCCTTCAGTGCTGATTGATCACCTGTCGCTGCCGCCCACTGAAAGGTACCGACGCGGATATGACTCGACGCCACACGAGTCAGAATCGCCCCTCTTAGATGGCCCTGACGGAATACAGTCTCACCCGTGATCGTCACCGCAAGACTGCGTGTGGTTGGAATACCCAAGGCGTGCATGGCCTCACTGATGAGGTATTCACGAAGCATCGGGCCCAGCGCGGCACGACCATCTCCACCGCGAGAAAAAGGGGTTCTTCCGGGCCCTTTGAGCTGAACATCAAACCGCTCACCCTGGGGTGTGATTTGTTCCCCCAACAAGATCGCACGCCCATCCCCAAGTTTGGTAAAATGGCCAAACTGATGTCCCGCATAAGCTTGTGCGATGGGCTGAGCGCCTGGAATCAAACGATTGCCAGTGAACCACTCAGCATGATTCGCCAGCACCTCAGCATTCAACCCCAAGCTAGAAGCCAAGGCCCCATTGAGCATCACCAGTCTTGGCTCACTCACCGCCACAGGCTCCGCAGCCAGGTGAAAAATTTGGGGCAACTGCGCATAAGAATGCGCCAAACGCCAGCCAGCATCGGCAGAGGTGATTTTTAAATCGGTCATGAATATGGGAGTAGGCCCCAGCCAATGCCCGATAGGGTCTAAAGGCAAGCAGCCATGCAAATGAGTTAACCAAAGTTCAACTCTGCGGTGTTATTCTTTCCACACATCCATGAACAACAGCTCAGCGGGTTGAAATGAGTTCAGACATTTATTGCAATATATTTGCATTTTAATCAAGTCTGACTAAAGACCCAAAATGAACTCTATTTTGAAACCCCTGTTCGCCACGCGTGTGAGCATCGAGCAGGTTGAAGAAGGCAACGATCTCGCTCCAAAGTTTGATCTCCAAGGCATTCTTCCTGCCGTCACCACCGATGTTTCTACGGGTGAAGTGTTAATGGTTGGCTACATGAACGCTGAAGCACTGCAGCTGACGATCAAAACTGGCGAGGCACATTACTACAGCCGAAGCCGACAAGTTCTTTGGCATAAAGGAGCCACCAGTGGCTTTGTGCAAAAAGTGCATGAATTGCGGATTGATGATGATCAAGACTGCCTCTGGCTCCGTGTCGCGACGGAGGGAGGTGCCAACTGCCATGTTGGCTACCGCTCTTGCTTTTATCGCGCCATTCCCATCGCCGGCAATTACTCAGGCGCTGAAGGCTGCCTGGAGTGGAAGGAGGAGACCAAGGTCTTCGATCCCCTGGCCGTGTATGGCGAAGTCCCGAACCCCACCAAGCTATGAGCCGTATTCCGATCGTCCTCATTGCAGGGTTCCTCGGCACAGGCAAAACGACCTTTCTCCATGCCGTCATGAGCGCTTTGAAGGAGCGTAAGGTAGGCTTCAGTGTCGTGGTCAATGACTTCGAGAATGCGGAGATCGATGCCGCGCGGCTGCGAGATCTTGATGTCGAGGTGCAGTCCATCAACGGCTCCTGCGTCTGCTGCTCCTCGCTGAACGACTTCATGCTCACGCTCGGCAGCATCGTCGTGCCGCGCAATGGCGTGCTACTCGTGGAGGCGAATGGTGCGTCCGATTTCATCACCCTCATCGCCGCCATCACCATGCGTGGTGAGTGCCGACGCTTCACATCCCCCATTCAGGTGGCCATGATCGATGCCATGCGTTGGCAGAAACGCCGCAAACACAACATGCTGGAACAGGAGCAGGTGAAAACCGCCACACACTGGATGCTCACGCATACCGCCGACGTCAAAAATACGCGCCTTTCTGGCATCCGCGCTGTCGTGAAGATGCTCTCGCCGCGCGGCATCGAAACCAGCGTGGAGGCCTTTGCCGATTTCCTGCATCTGCGAGCCACCACCGCTCGCTTCGCCGCCGCTGAACCAGCTAAAGCAGCGCTGTTTGAAAGTGCCACCGCCGAGACAACTCTCGAGCGTCATCATCACCACCACGATGATGAACGCGCCTTCACCTCCATGCGCGTGCCAGTGCCCTTCGTTGTGAAGCGCCAAGACCTTGATCGGGTGCTGCGCCAACTACCGGATGAAGTCCTGCGCGTCAAAGGCCTCTGCCGCCTCGCCGAACTGCCACAGATCCCCTTTTCTTTCCAGCATGTGCGTCCTGAAGGCGAAACGTGGTTCCTCCCCATGATCGGCACCCTCGGCATCATTCCAAGTGGTGTCGTCATCGGCGTCGGCCTGCCAGTAGCGCATATCCAAGCTCAATTTGAAGCCATGCCCAGTGCCGAGCTAGCACCTGAGGTAAAAATTTGCGGGCGCCACGCGGCATGCTAAAGACGCTCCCGAGGCTGTCATCGGTGCAATAAAACTGAGTGCGCGTTGAAAGAGCTCATCGACGAAGTAGGGGCTGTGATCAAAAGCTAGATCGGCTCCATCTTGAAGAAGCGACAAGTCGTCATCACGGACTCTCTGGAAGGCGGAATGACATCGATATCTACCCTACACCACGACTTCAGCGGCCAAGCGATCCAATCCATCAAGGTTGACCCAATGATCGCCGAGAATGAACGGGAGGGGTGATTGAATGGCTTTGGAGATCACTCCAAAGCAGGTTGCGGGTCATGTGCCGCGCCTTCTTCGTCGAGCCTTCTTCGTCGAGCCTGAAATCTTAGTGAAGGCCACCCTCGAAAACCGTCATATCAGAGATCGGGTTCGGCTGTTTTTTTACCATTGAAGAGCAATTCATGGCTCTAAAATGATCATCAAGCTGAGCTTGACGATGTCAGGCTGGCTTGGTAGGCACATAAGCAATCTTCTATTATGAACGAGCCTGACGCACCAACAATCCTTTCGCCTCTCGAAGCTTTTGAAGGTCGCATGGAGCCAACGAAGATCTCATGGCTGTATCAGGCGGGGCTGGGCGTGGTGGCGCTGGCGATGGTG
>JAIXVB010000098.1 GCA_027483245.1 Verrucomicrobiaceae bacterium
AGTAGCACTTACGCAGGTCGTTTGATCGATAACAATGGCGGACTTGCTTTGGGCAAAGTGGGGCTTTCTAAAATTGGCACGGGCACACTGACTCTTTCGGGAGCGAACACACACACCGGCGGCACCAACATCGTCAATGGAACGCTGGTCGCCGATTACAGCGCTAACAACGTGCTGGGCACAAGTCAGCTGAATTTTCAGGGGGGAACGCTGGTCATTCGCAACGCGGGTTCTGTGTCAGTTGGTAGCATCAACTTGGCTCAATCCGGTTCTGATTTTTCCAACAATGTCCTGCGAATCGAAAACGGTGCTACGGTCACCACGCCGAGTTTCACCAGCAACGCCTTTGCTCCTCTCCTGGTGGATTTGACAGGAGGCGGCACGTTGATCGCTAGCAGTCTTGTCAGCTCAAGTGTTGTGAATGACATCTTGGTTGGGTCCAGTCAGCGGGCGACCCTTTATGTTAAGGACAATGGCGGCGTTGGTTTTGCCACACGCACTGCAAGCAACGAGATCGTTCGTTACACCAGTGCCACAGCTCTGCCAGCGCTTAGCAGCAGCACCGTCAACACGGCCAACTACATCGTCAGCAGTGACCTCACACGCACCGCTGTTCTCAATTTCAACACGCTGCAAATCGATGCTTCAACCGCTGATGTCACCTTGAGTCTAGGCGCGAACAATCTCGTTGTTGGAACACCGGGTCGTGGCATTCTTATCACCGGTGATAACGATGCAACTATCACGGCCACAACCGGTGTGCTGACCAATGGCAGCTCTATCTTCATCGCTAATCATGGTCTTGGAGAGACGACGATCGACATTGGTTTGGGCAATGTGGCGACCATCATCAATGGGCCAGGTTTGGTGAACTACACCAAGACCATCAATCCTGCTGATCTCTATGTCGCGAGTGGCACCTTTCGCATGAGTGGCGGTGACCGCGATTACAACAGCGGTATCTTGCGCATTTATGGGGATGCCGTGCTGGAAATCGGTGCGGATCTCAATGCCGCGACCAATGGCGACTTCACCCGTAGCGTGGCGCAAACGGTGGGCAGTGTGGCCCTCATTGGCAATGGCGGGTTCAGTGCGCATGGAGCCGATCGTGTGGTTGCTCTCGGTGGAGTCGGCACAACGGAAGCCCTCATCTGGGGTGCCAACAATTTCTTGGCCGGGCCCGGTGGAGACAACAACTACGCGTTTAAACTGGGCAGTGCCACATCCACCCACACGTTGGAGTTTCAAAACTCGGTGAATCTCGGCAATCGTCAGCGCATCGTTGAGGTGGCCGATGGCACAAGCACGAGCAATGTCGATGGCCGCCTCACAGGGGTGCTCAGTGGAGTGGATGGCAGTTTGATCAAGACTGGAACAGGGCGATTGGAACTCACCGCTGCCAATGCTTATACCGGCAGCACTCAGGTTCAGGCGGGCTCCCTTCAGCTTGCTTCCACGGGTCGCACGGGCACGGGGGCCGTGGCGGTCTCGAGCGGTGCCACTCTTCTTGGCACCGGCAGTGTGCAAGGCTCAAGCTTTAGCTTGGCTTCTGGAGGCTTTCTACAAGCAGGGAATGGCACGGGCGCCACGGATCATGGAACGTTGACCTTCAACCCATCCACCACCGGCCGCTTCGATTTGCAGTCAGGTTCTACGATCTCGTTGAGTCTCAATTCCGCCACCAATCAGTTGATGATTGACCCGACCTTTGGCGGCCATGAAATCGGCAGTGCCGGATACAATGCCTATGTCGATTCCTTCAGTGGTGTCGGGTCCGGTTTGCATGACCTTCTCTCCTTCAATGGAGCGGCGGGTTCGACGTTGAAGTTTAGCTCCAATCTAACCGTGGTGCCTGATGGCTTCATCGCTCAGTCAGGGCAGATCTTTAATTTGCTCGACTGGACAGCCCTGGTGAACGCTGATTTTAGCGGTTTCGATGTGGGGACTGCCTTTCGCGATGGCTCAGGTGATGACCTCAGTCAGTTCAATCTGCCTCTCCTGACCGGAGGATTGTTTTGGGATATTAGTCGGTTCACCACCTCGGGCGTCATCGTTGTGGTTCCTGAACCCACACGCGCCTACCTGCTTCTGCTGGGCTTAACGACTCTGTTCTTGCGTCGCCGTCGAGTCGAGTAACTGCATGCACTTTCGCTATCGACCGCTACACCAAAACAAGTGGCACTTGGGTTTGAATCGTCGGCAAGATGACCGGAGTTTTGAGCGGATCAACACAGTCCATGAAGGATGCCGTGACTGTCTCACTGAATCTTGATCCCAGTGGTTGCTGCCCATTGTTGGGCTGCGGCGGGGTCGGTGACCTTCCACTGTTGATAGAGCTTTTCAGCGACGATGATCTTATCGGCAGCTCTTGCAAACGGTAGGCTGTTGATCCACTGCGCGGCCTGTTGGGGCGGTGCGCCGTCTCTTTTCACCCATGACTCGGTCGTGCGCAGCACAGCCTGCCAGAGGAGATCGCGATTTCCACTCTGACCGGAGGCAATTGGACCATAACTGGGCAGCTCAGTGAAGCGACGAATGATGTCGAGGGAGGTGCGTGTGGTGTTGTCCAAGTGCTGCTGCATCATGGCAGTGTTGAGCAGAGCGACGTCCAGCTTGCCATCGAGTTGTGACATGAGGGTCTTCATGGCGGCTTCATAATTTTCGGGACTGAGCTGAGGCAGGGTGAGCGGCAGTGCGGCCTCGAAGTCCGCCGGTGACTCCAGTTCGTTGATCCACTTCATGAGACCCGTTTGATCCACACGAACCCAGCGGCGGCCGAGTTCACGGATGGCATGCGCACGTTTGTCACCCTGCAGACGATCAATCACCGTGAGAACATCGGTCATTCTTTTCTGTTCATGCACCAGACTGTGCATGGTATCGACGAGTGTCTTGGTCAGCAGATCAGGATCTTGAATTTGGGCGAGAACAGCGAATGCGGACTCAGGATCACGGCTACTGAGTTTTTGGGCAAGCCTAGGTAGGCAGGCTTGGAGTTCGGCACCTTGTAGATTTTGCATCGCCCACTGCACACCTTCGGCCAGACGGCTCTCGGGCCATGATTCGGCGAGTTTCCAGAGCTGTTCTTGGCGAGTTCGCGCATCGACGTCGCTGCCTGCGACTTTGGCCGCCTCAGCCAAGGGATCACTCTGAGCTCTGAAGAGAGCGAGTATCGTTTCGCGATTCGGCCCGAAGGGCAAGATGGCCTCGATGTTGGCAGCGGTCAGATGGGGGTGATGTTTCAAAATTTGAGGCAGAGCGACCATCGTCATCATTCGTGAACTGCCTTCATAGAGGCTGAACCAAGCGAGCATTTCTTCAGGGTGCTTGCCCGCCATTGTTCCGAAAATCGCCATCTCAAGAACGGCTGGGCTGGTGAGTCGTCCGGCCAGCATGCTCTCCTGCAAGGTTAATCCGAGCGTGTGTTGGATCTCAGCGACGATTCGAGCCGGATCCCGCAGCGCAAAGACCTTCATGATAAAGGCTTTGAAATCCTTTTCCTTGGTCAGGAGCTTGAGCTTGGCCATCATGAGCGGCGATGGATTTTTCACCTGAGTGCCAGCGGATGAGGTTGCTGGATAGACCGTTGATTTCGCTTCGTTGCCTGTGGAAGTGTCAGCGCTGCGGCGGGTAGAGACCGTAGAGTCGTGCTTTGCAGAAGAGGTTGCCGGTGATGGGGAAGTCCATCGATTGGACGATGGAGTTGGTGAGCTCAGTTGATACCCCACTGCGCCAGCGAGGAAGATGGCGGCGGTGGCAAGGCCGAGTGTAGCAATTTTTGTTTTCATAAGCATGGCGATGAATGGGACGACACCTGTGGTGGTAGCGGTGGTGCCGATTCCGCTGAGCGGGAGCTTTCCGAGAGAGGTGAGGAGAGTGGGCGGTGCGGCTTCGGTGGCGTGCGTGCTGAGCAGCGTGGTCAGAGCGATGCTGCGAGTGATGAGGCCGCGGCTTTTCAGTTTCACCTGCAACTCCAGGAGTCCCTGATCCAGCAAGCGTGAAACACTGGATTGGCTGAGGCCTGAACGCAGAGCAATCTCCTGCTGCGTGCGTCCTTCAAGGTAGCGCTCGATCAACACGTTGCGACGCTGCTCAGGCAACTCGGCGAGTGCTTCATCCAGTACCGGTTCGATCTCGATCCAGGCCGCTTCTTTGCTGAGGGCTTGCTGCTGAGCTGCGGCGGATTCATACGCATGACGACGTGATTCACTGCGCACCAGCATGAGCGCCTTTCGCCAAGCGGCCTGATGCAGCCACGCACCGACACAGTGGATCGCTGAGCCACTGCTGCGGGCCAGTGCGAGGAAGGTTTCCTGGGCGACATCTTTTGCCAGTGCCGCATCCTGGGTCACTCGCCGTGCGGTGGCGTGAACCATGCTGGCATGCATCTCCACAATCTGGCGGAAGGCATCCGCATCACGATGATGATGGTAGCGGCTGAGCAGGGCGAGATCGGTTTCCATAAAGCGGTGCGCAGGAGGCTTGGATGCCTGCGCTTCACTGAATGTTGCCGCTCCGAAGAAGAATTATGCAGAAAAACTTCGCCTGCCGTTCACGCCTTCAAGACAACCGTCCTTCATCCACGTCGATGTAATGCGCGATGGTTTGGATGTCATCGCGATCCCCGAGACCGCCGTCCGCTTTTCGCTTTGCCAGAGTGGTCGTGATGTGGTCATTCCAGCCGAGTTTCGTCATGTAATAATTCCAGACAAGCTTGTCGGTGGCATTCAGGGGACGTGTCTGCTCCTGGCACCATTGCAGGATCTCTTCGTCACTGCCACCTTGCAGCACACGAGTTTTCAAATCGTCGTAGTTGAGGTGAAGAAACTCCACCATTGCGCCGTCGCTGCCTTTGCCAAGATTGGCGTGCAGATCTTCCCATAGCTTCCCTTCTGCCTGAAGCCGGATTTTCCCCAACATTCGTGGGAAGTATTTCAGACCTGACGTTTCATCAAGGGGACTGCAAGGGAGTGTTGCGGGATCAGGTTTGGAGGACATGAGGCGCATTTGATCGCGGGCTGTCCAATTGGCAATCAAATCTACGGTTTCATGCCGCTTTGCAGTCTCCAGCCAGATGAAGCCGCGTTGGCATAGGCTCCACGAAAACGGCGCTGTCCTTTGTTTGTACCGTTGAAATCCAGATCGAACGCTGTCTCACCGGCGAAGATGCTTAAATCCAACGAAGCGCCTTCACATCTTCCCGCCTTTGGACGCAGATCGAGTGCATCTAGAGTCGTCTGAGGATTCACCAGATGCAAGGCGGCATCGGCGACTGTTCCGGTGATATTTTCGGTCACGAATGTGATTGAGCGATGCAGGCGCAGAGGTTCCTCGGCAAACACAACATTGCCCCTGATGGCATGACCCTGTGCAGGCGCACTGGAGATTCGAATACCGCAGGTGGAGGCGCAGATGGTGTTGTTGTAAACATGCGCGAGCTTCACGGGCAGATCGTGATTCTGCAAAGTGATGGCCGCATGAGAAGGACAATCGGCGAACACATTGTCGTGGATGGAAACACGCCCGGAAGCTTGCAGCAGCGACTCGCGCGGGTTGTGCCAGAAGAAGTTGCCGTAGATCTCGTAGAGGTCATCGGAGCCAGGGCCGCTGTCAGGAAAACCACCGACGAGTAGGTTGGAACGGTCACCATCCGGACTGGGAGCGTCGTTTTTGATGAAGACATTGTGACGTATGAGGGTGCGGCTAGCGGTGACCGGCATGTCAGTCAGTTCAGGCCGCGGCTTTTGAAATTTGATCTCCATGCAGTAGCCGATCGGGTCTTGAATGAGGTTGTTTTCGATGACACCACGGATGAACGGATCGGCACCGTTTGAGTTGCCGAGATACAGGCCCGTGCCGCAGTTGCGGATGATGTTTCGCCGAATGGTCCAGTCCCAGGTCGGTGTTTTCGTGGAGATGCCCACAGCCTGCTGTGAGGTATTCCAATCGCTGATGATGCAGTCTTCAATGAGGATGTGATGTACGGAGTTTTTCAGGCCCCCTTGCGCGCTGACGCCGAACAGACTGGAGAGGCCGTTTGGCCCACCCCCGAGAATGGAAAGTTTCTTCAAGGCCACATGACTGCACTGTTTCAATTCGACGCAGTTGGCCACCTGAGTCTGGCGAATCTCGGCCACACCATCATCTGGCCCTTGGATGGTGATCCAAGCATCCGCAGTGCCGTGGCAATCGCTGACCGGCAATCCGCGCTCATACACACCGGCAGCGAGCACGAGCGTGTCCCCAGGCTCCAGTGTGGTCAGCAGGCGGCGGTAATCTGAGGGTGTGGCCTGTTTGAGCGTGGCTGCGTTTGCCGCAAAGGTGAATAACAGAGACAGCAGGATAAGGCGCATGACGTGAGCAGGAGGGGCCGACAGTGGCTGTGAAGTAAAACGAACTTCCAAGTTCGTTCTATAACTCTTCATGCATTTTAACGCTGACGTTGTGTCTTGCATCGACGCTGTGGGATGAGTGCGTCTCTTCCATGCCGAGACGTTATCATGAGGATGCGGAACCGGCATTGGCAGCAGCACTCAGGATGGGCAAATGAATCGCTTTTGTTAGTCTAGTCCTTCACGTTTCCGTCTCATGTTTCAGAGCAAAATTTTCCGCAGTTGGTTTTTCATCATGCTCTTTGTGTGGGGTGGCTTGTTCTATGCCTTCAATGACCTCGAGTTCCTGGCTGGGCATTGGTATTACCCGGCAATCATGGTGCTGGGAGCCTTTGTCGCAGGTCTCACGCCTGAGGGCGGTGGCGCGGTGGCCTTTCCAGTTCTGAGCGTGTTCTTCAGCATCGACCGTGTGCTGGCACGTGACTTCAGCCTCATGATTCAGAGCATCGGTATGACGAGTGCCACCATCTTCATCCTTACACGGCAGGGGGCTGTGCTGCGCGCCTACAAACCTGTGTTGTGGTTCATTCCGGTGGCATTCGTGGGCTTTGTGATCGGCATGCTCACTCTCCAGACGATGCCGGTTTACATCATTCAGGCCCTGTTTCTCAGTCTGATCACCACCTTCGCCATCGCGTATGTGTTTGGTGAACATCGCGGTGACCGCGATCAACTGAGCATCTCTGGAACAAAGGACCGTCTGATGCTTGCAGCCATCCTCTTGCTTGCTGGCATGTGCGGCAGTCTCTTCGGCACCGGCACGGACATCCTGATTTACACGATGCTCGTGACACGTTTCCGAATGAAGGAGAAAACGGCCACGCACATGAGCATCATCCTCATGGCCGCTACCAGTGTCCTGGGTTATGCCTACCGTCACTTTGTGGACAATGGTCTGTCCTCAGAGCAGGTCCGCACTTGGCTGTGCGCGTATCCGGTGGTGCTGTTCATGGCTCCGTTTGGCACCTACATTCTCCAGAAAATTCATGTGGACTGGATGCTGAAAGGAATCGTCCTCTTGAACATCGGTCAGCTCCTCTACTTCAATCTGAACAAGCC
>JAIXVB010000362.1 GCA_027483245.1 Verrucomicrobiaceae bacterium
ACAAACCGTTCCAGCCAAGTTCACGGAAGGCTTAAACCACAGGAGCCCTGCAGGACTCACACCGGGCTGCATCGGCCAATCCAAGGCTGTCAATCCGATCCGCCTTTCGGAAAACGGGCAGGTTTGGCGATGGAGACAACGCCCAACACCTCCAGCTAGGGGAGGATCTGCATCGTGTAGTTGCCACTGCCGACGGACACGATCACGAGCACCGCCCCATCGTCATTGATCATGCCACCAAAGCCACCGCCTGCACGGCGCGTGTTGACCGTTTCATCATTCACAGCGAGCGAAAGCACCGGGCTTGGTGTGCCCTCATACAGAACGCGATCCCCCACCTTGAGCACCAAGCTCATTCCCTGCCCCACATCACGCCAGACTGCGCGGGTATCCTGAATCATCACCTTTCCGCCACCGCTGACGGATAACGTGCGCAGCGGCCCATACAAACCGCCACCAGGTGCTGCATCGCCCTCCTGCATCAACACCTGAACGCCACCCGCTACTGTCCAGCGGCAGAGGGCATTGTCAGAGCTGCTCGGATTCGTCAAGGTCACTTCAAAAATCACCTGACCACCATCGGCCACAAAAATGCGCTCAAAGACATTTATCACCCCCGCGCCTGGCAAGCTGTCGCCCTTTTGTGCGACGAGCATTCCCGCCCCGCCCACCGGTTTGTAAAACAGGGCCAGCGCATTGGCACTGGTCACCGCTCCACCCTGCGTGAGTTGACTGACAAAGGCATGTCCTCCCTCAGGGCTCACCGCCAGCGCATTGAAACCACGGAGGGGCCGACCTGCGATGACATCCCCTTTTCTAACCACCACGCCAAAATCCCCAGCCGTGCCGGTGAAGATGGCTGAGTTGCGCAGGCCAGAGGTTTTGTTCGCTGCGTTCAAAGGGTCAGCCTGGAGATCCGCAATGAAGCTGACCGCCTCAGCTCCCGCCACAACGGACCCTGCGAGGATCTGCCCATACCAGGCCTGGTCAGCAATGTTGATGCCTGTCGGAGCTCGTGCACCTTCACGGGCCACCGTTCCCTGATCGCCCTCATCATCATACCAGACCCCCGTGTCGTTTTTGGTCGTCACGGCAGAACCCACGACTTTGCTGTCAAAATAAACGATGCCACTCTGACTGATCGCAGGAGGAGAGATATGCCCCGTGAAACTCATGCCACCTTCGGGAGTTTCGTCGCCCTCTTGACTGAGAATCTCCAGACTCTGGCCATCACGAGAAGTGAAGAAAGCAGTGTCATTGAGCACTGAAGCACCATTGATCACCGCCCGGTAATGCGCAGCACCAGAGCTCGTTGCATTCAGGTAATAAAAGAGGCGCGATATCAGGCCGCTGCCCACCCTTTGCCCCTCCTGCCCAATGGCCTCCAGATGGCCTGAGGCATTCGTCAAAATCATCTGATCACTGCCAGAAGTGATGCCACCCGGCCCGATGGAAGCCTGAGCATTGACGACAAAAACACCATCAGGACCGATCACTCCTGAGAGCGGGCGATACAGGATCGCCCCCGTCAAACCGGGGCCTGTGAGTGTGTCATCCGAGTTGAGCAATTCATTCGGCAAAACCGTGATCAAGGCAGCCTGGCTCATGGCGAAACCGTAAGTATTGGTCACCTCGACTCGGTAACTGCCTGCAGTCTCAAGGTTCACTCTGGCAATCGAATAAACGGGTCCGTTCGCCCCCGGAATCACCTCACCATCTTTGCTCCATTGATACTCAAAGGGGGCCGTGCCACCGACACCAACGGAGAGGGAAACCGAGGTGTAAATGGGATAACCACCACTGTCCGGTTCGTCTGTGATCACGGGTGCCGTGACACCTGTGCCAGCAATGGTAAAGGTGTAGCTGCTCTCATCAGCGTCATCATTCTCCACAGTCACCAGGGCCGAGCGAAGACCAGGAGAAGAGGGATCAAATTTGATTTCAAACGTGGTTAACGCCAAGGGGTTCAATCGTGCATCGGGCGACAATGACACGGTGAAATCTGCAGCATGATCACCCGTGATTTTCACCAACGGCATACCGGTCAGGTTCAACTCCAAGGTTCCCAGGTTCGCAATCGTGAAGGTCCGCGTCACGAGTCCACTCACCACCACGACATTGCCAAAGTCCGTGTGATCCACCAAGCTTGGCGAGGGATCACCTGAACTGATCTCTGCGCCATTCCCGGTCACCTGAATTTCGGGAGCTAAGCCAAGCCCACCGAGTTGAATATCGAAGGCCCCCTCATCGGAGTCATTGCTCAACAATCGCAGCGTGGTCTGCCGTGTTCCAAAAGTCGTTGGAGCAAAGACCACGGTGAAACTCGTGCTTGCGCCAGATCCCAGCGTTGGATTCATCCCGCTCAAGTCCAAGACATAATCACCCGTCGCGGATCCACCCTTGATCACATCGCTGATGATCAAAGGTTCGGTTCCATCATTGACGATGCTGATCGTCACCGACTCTCCGCTTTCTCCAACTCGCACTTCACCAAAGTCCAATGCACTGCCCTGACTGATTTCGACGCCGATAGGTTGCTCGACCACAATCTCTGGTGGCAGAACGATCGGGCTGGCGATGTAACGCACCAGAGCGAAGTCATCGTTGCTTCCATTGTTGGTGTGCCCCGCCACCACAATTCGGCCATCCGTCTGCACGCCCAAGCTAAAGGCATAGTCGCCTTCACTGCCCAATGCTGTCACCACTTTGCCCTCATCCCCAAAACTCATGTCCACGCTTCCGTCGTTCAAATAGCGCATCACCGCGATGTCATCCGTGTTACTCCTTCCTGTGAAACCCGCGGCCAACACACCGCCATCGGCCTGCACCACGACGCCATTGATCTCCTCGTAGCTACTACTCACATCCGTGATCACTTGGCCATCTGTGCCAAAACTCGTGTCGAGTGTTCCATTGCTCAAAAACCGCGCCACCATCCAATCGGTATCCGTCGGATTCGTGGTGTAGCCACCCACGATGATCTGGCCATTGCGTCGCACTGCCACACTGAACCCCGCACTGTCGCTGATGCCACTTGGCGTCACCACGCGACCGCCATTGCCAAAGCTGGTGTCCAGCTTGCCACTGCTCAGATAACGCAGAAGCATCAGGTCATCGCTGATGCCGTTATCGGCCTGACCGGTCACCACGATCTTGCCATCGCGTTGAAGGGCTAAGCTGTAACCTAAGTCATCACCGGCTGCCACGTTCGTCGTCACTTTGCCACCACTGCCGAAGCTCAAATCCAAGCTGCCATTGCTCAAGTATCTCACCAGCGACACCTCTGCGTTGCTACCCGTATGCGCTGAGCCCACAACGACGATTCGACCATTGCTCTGCACAGCAAGACCATAAGCTCGGTCATCGCTGCCACCGATCTGAGTCGTCACGACTCCATCACGGCCAAAGCTCGAATCCTGTGCTCCGTTTGTCAGATAACGCACAACCACAAAGTCATCGTTGCTGCCATTGTAAGCAAAACCACAGACGATGATCTTGCCATCACTCTGCATGGCGATTCCCGTTGCTTCATCAAAGCTCACCCCAATCGGTGTGAGGACGATGCCATCCGTTCCAAAGTCTGCATCCAGACGACCATCGCTAAGATAACGTGCAACAGCGATGTCCGTGTCGAGTCCATTCTCGGCGTAACCTGCGACCACGATCTTGCCATCACTCTGGAAGGCTAAACTGCGCGCTCGCTCATCTCCACCACCGATGCTGGTTTGTACACGACCTCTGACGCCAAACTCGGTGTCCTCCAAGCCAGGACCTGTGCCCAAACCTTGGATATGGAAGTTAAACGGGTTCTCATTGCCATCGTTGTTAAGCAGACTCACCTCCGCCGTGCGCAGCCCGATTTGAGAAGGATCAAAGGTGATTTCCAACGTCGTGAATCCCCCTGGGGCCACCGGCGAACTTGGCAAAAGGGAGACGGTGAAATCATCGGCATGAAGCCCCCTCAAAGTCACGCCACTCAGCACCAAATCCGCCACTCCCGTGTTGGTGATGAGAAAGCGACGTGAGCCCGTGCCACCGACCACTTCCACGCTGCCAAAGTCCGTGTGATCAGAGGCGGAAGGCTCGGTATCGCCATCGGTGATGTTGGCGTCATTGCCTGAAACAGCGATCTCCGGCAAGACCGCTCCGGTCAGAGTGATTTCATACGGAGATTCGTCGCTGTCATTGCTAACGAGGTACAGCGAGGCAATGCGCCTGCCCGCAGCGTTGGGCGTGAAGCTCACGGTGAAAGTCGTGCTTTGTCCCGCAGGCAAGGTGTTGCTCATGCCCGTGATGTTCACCGAAAAGTCAGCGGACGCACTGCCACTGACCGAGACGCCGCTGATCAGCAAACCAGCCATGCCACGATTGAGCACGGTAAACTCCCGAGTCACGGCAGGAGCGCCCACGCCAACAAGACCATAATCCACCACACTGCCCTCATCTGCCACAGGCTCTCCCAAGGGTTGCTCAAGGTCGATTTCAGGCTCCAGCCCCGGCATGCCGACATCGATAAACACATAGGCGGCGCCAGCGCTGTTGGCCGTGTTGTCAGACTGATTGCCATTCACCTCCATGGCCGCGCTGCTTTCTAAATTGGCCCCCACCACCGCAGTCCGATCCGAGATGGCAAGTGAGCGCCCAAACTGATCACTGCTGCCAGTGTTCGATGCCTTGAGATAAGCCTGCTGCCCCCAAACTCCTTCGAGCTTTTCAAACATGTAAGCCGCCCCAGAATTTGTGCCGATGTTGTTGGTCTGGCTGCCATTGAGACCCGTGGCATTGCTATCCTCTCCCATCGCTCCCACCACAAGCACATTGCCTGTGAGGGCCAACGATTGTCCAAAACCATCAGAGACAGCGGTGTTGCTAGCTTTCACATAGGCCTCTTGCTCCCAGGTGCTGGCATCACGGCGAAAAAGATAAACGGCTCCGGCACCTGCGGCAGTATTGAGAGTCTGGTTACCATCAATCCCAGTTGCCGTGCTCGCTTCCAGTGGCGCTGAAATCGCAATGAGATCGCCAGCGAGACTAACAGCGAAACCGAACTGATCATTGCTGCCCGTGTTGCTTGCTTTCAGATAGGCCTGCTGAGTCCACAAACCTGCCTCACGAACAAAGACATAAGCTGCGCCTGAATTGCTGGCGAGGTTGTTGGTTTCTTCGCCATTCACGCCGATGGCTGAACTGTCTTCTTGGTTCGCACCGATGACGAGTGTTTGTCCGGCAAGGCTAACCGAAAACCCGAACTGGTCACTGGCTCCTGGCGTGCTGGCTTTCAAATAAGCCTGCTGGCTCCAAGATGTACCGTTGCGAATGAAGACATACGCAGCTCCAGAGCCAGAGGCATTGTTGTTGGTCGGTGCACCATCACTGTCTTCGGAAATAGCGCCAACAACCACGGTGTCACCCGCGATGCTCACCGCACTGCCAAAGGCATCACCAGCTTCTGCATTGCTGGCTTTGAGATAGGCCTGTTGGGTCCAAGTATTGCCTGTGCGAACGAAGATGTAGGCAGCGCCTGAGCCGAGCGCGCTGTTGTCAGTCTGATCGCCATCAATGCCCACTGCGGCGCTGTCTTCACCATTGGCACCTACAATCAGAGTATCGCCCGCAAGCGCGATGGATTGGCCAAAACGGTCGCCTGCCTGGGCATGAGCTGGCTTCAGATATGCCTGCTGCATCCAGACACCCTCCGCGCGGACAAAGACATACACAGCCCCTGCCGCACTCGCGCTGTTGTCAGCCTCAGTCCCCATGCTGTCTTCAGTCGGAGCTGCCACCACAAGGGTATCCCCCGAGATTGCCACCGCGGCTCCGAATTCATCACCCGCGCCCGTGTTGCTTGCCTTGAGATAAGCTTGCTGGGAGATGTCCTGAGCGAGAAGCGAGCTCACCGAGAAGAGGAGAGTGAGCAGGAGGGCAACTGTGGACCGGATACGTTTAGCGCCTTTTGTGCGACTCGCTAGCGCGCTCTGAATCGCCGAACAATCTGACGGGATGGGGAGCTTGTTTGCAATCAAGCAGAGAAGAATGGGCATGAGGCGTCAGGGAGCTGTGCTGGTGAAGTATTTCGTTTCGATCGCTTCCCCGTTCTTGAGAGTGACCTTGGATTTCGGCTTGCCATCCGGGAACCAAGCCTCGCTGAGACCTTCGCCCTTCCCTTCCTCCAGATGCATCTGAAGGGCGAGCTGACCATTGTCATGCCATTCCGTGTAGGGCCCTTCCAAGACGCCTTTCACAATCATTGTCGTGCTCCGCTTTTGACCATTCAAATGCCAGCGCGTGCGCAGTCCATCGGAGACACCTTCAGCAAAGTTCTCCTCAAGCTCGATCTTGCCATTTTCATGCCAGCGTTTGGCGAGCCCATGAATGATGCCATTCTGAAGGGGAATCTCGGAAAGCGTGACGCCATCAACGGTTCGTTCAAAAGCGATCCCTGTGAAAGCGGCACCACTCTCTTTGGAACAGAGCCGCCCATCCTTCAGCGTCAAAAGAGAACGCGCGATACGTGGCACCTCCTTCGTCTGCCGCCACTCACGGGGGCTGGCCAGCCAAAGCCCCAGCGTGATGGCGACAAGGATCAGCAGAGCGAATCCAACACGAACGATGAAAGGTTTATTCTGCATACAACCGGTAGCTCAGCGCTTTCGCATCACCAATGGGCGCATAGATATCCAGGTAAGTGGTGTCATCCGCGCGCAGGTAAGTGCTGCGGATTCCGTCAGGCGTCAGAGCGAACGGCGCGGCTGTCCATGTCTTCAAATCGCTGGAGGACTTGATGTGATAGCTGCGTCCACTGACGGAGACGAACTGCAAGTGCGCCATGCCATTGGCAATGCTGATGATCTCCAACTTCAAGCCATCCGCTTGATCGAGGGCATAACTGCCAATGATGAACTCCTCAAAGTTCGTCAGGCGGTCACCATCCAGATCATCGCCCGGTTTCACATCCGCCAACGTGCGCAGCTGGCCTGTGGCATCCGAATCAATCATGAGCTGCTCCCAGGAATCTGGAAGTCCATCGCCATCACTGTCCACACCGAGCAGGAGATCCAGCCTTGTTCGCAGACCGGGCTTGCCGATCTGCCAGATGTTTCCCTGCATTTGAATGGGCACATGATTGATGCCGTTGATCACCACACGAATGGTGAACGGAAGATTCGGCTTCAAGGCGCTGACCTGATAAATGCCCGCGAAAATGCCTGAATCCATGGGCACTTTCAGGCTGTAGTTCAGGCCGATCCCAATGATCGGATCCGACGGAGTTCGAGTGATTTCGGTCGATCCACTGTTTAGAAGGATCGTGCCTTCGCCAGCATCCAGAGGACGTCCACTTTCATTGCGGACCATGCCATAGATTTCATGCGCGGGTGCGGGAGGAAAGGCCTGAGCGGTGGAGCTCAGGAGGGCAGACGCCACAATAAGGGAATAACAAATTTTCATGAGGGCGGTTCGTGGGATTAGTTGCCCGAATACGAGTAGGTGGAGAAATGAATGAGGATGTCTTTCACCGCCGCCTCAAAGCTCTTCATGCCGTTGATCGGATTCGCATGCAGCGTGTGTCCTGGGATGATGATCTTCCAACGGCTGTTCCAGACGGAGCGTCCGATGAGACGACTGTTGGTGAACTGCGGCGCGTCGGTGAAGTCGGTATCTTCAGACACAGCACGGAAGGCCTGATGTTTGCGCAGCACAAAGGGCTCCGAAAGTGAGAGTCCACCCGTGAGGATGTTGCTGCTCGAGAAAGCACCTCCGACATCAAACGGCAGCGGAATGGCCTGATCTTCGATCTTCCATGACCGAACGATGTTTGAATCCATCAAAGACGGAGCACGCATCGAGTCCACACCTGCAGGAATCACATAAATGTAAGGCGTGGCACTCATGGAGTTCGGATCGCTGAAACCCGTTGGTGGGTCGCTTGGCGAGGTGGAACCAGTGCCGCTAAAGCCATTCGGCGAAGCCATGCCAACATAACCCGGGAAAGCCACCCCCGTGGAGCGGATCTTAGTCGCGAACGAAGTCGGGCTAAAGGTGCTATCACCGCCAGCCAGGGGTTTGCCAAAGAAGTTGAAACCTGTGCTGATGGTCGTTTGGAAAGAGATCACAAAGCCCGGCACCGCCAAGGACGCACCCGAGTTCACGTTGAGGCAATGACGGCGGACATCTTCATCTTCGAGGATGTTGCTCATCTTCGCGGAGGCCAAGAAATCCTTCCACTCAATGTCACCCGTCTCACCATCGACGATGCGCAGGTTTTCACGACGCAAGGAGAAGGTGGTCAGGTAAAGATCAGGATTGTTGAATCCGAAACGATTCTTCACCACAGACCAGTCCGAGTTCATGCGAGCCAGCGCACCCGACAGGCCAGGATCTCCACCCGTGCTGCCAGCGATCTGAGGCACTCCATCCGAGATCACCCCGAGTGCACGAGAGCGAACGATCTGCTGGAAGAAGTTCTTGGCCGAGGCACCGCCTGCAGCGTCCACCAGACCCGTCTCATAATCATAAGCGCGGGCAGCGAGGTAGGTGTAACGAGCTGCGAGATCGAAGAGCGACTTGTAGCTTTCCAACGCTTCATCACGGAAGGCACGGAAACCGAAGTCCTTGGTTCGATACCCCTGAATCAGAGCTGCCGCCTGCATGCGGAAGATCTCACGCTCCTTCTGAATCGTGGCGCCTTGGGCATCCAGAACACGCACGTTTTCTTGGGCATCCAAATAAGCACGCAGAGCTTCGTCAATCGTCCGTGTGCCATCTTCGAGTTCTTCAAATCCAGCCTTGAGGTCCGTCAGCAGCCCCAAATGCTCAGCACGCCAAGCGATGTCGTAGGACTCGATCTCGGAAGCACGCTCCAAGTTCGCGATGGCCTGCTCTGCAATGCCTTTGGCCAAATCCAGGGCCTGCTGCTTCCCAAACGCGAAAACATCTTTCGTAAGGTTGGCTGCGATCGCCGCAGCACGTGCGGCGGAGGTCACGTCATTCGCGACACCCGTGACTCTGGGTGGAATTTCTTTTTTAATTTCTTTGAGCTCATTCCCAGTTTTGATGACGGTTTCCGTCCAGCCTTCGACCTGCTCGATGGCGGCAATGATGAGTTCCTTGGCACCAATGATGGAAGCATCACGCACCTGGCGATTGCGATCCTGACTGCTGGCGATCACTGCTGCTTTGTAAGTGCGAGCAATGCGACGGAATTCGACGCCGAAGTTCGCGTAGTCTTCCAAAGCATTGTGAAGCTGCAGGCGAGCCATTTGGACACCTGAGATCGCCTGTTGAATGCTTCCCGGTTGAGCGCGTCGTCCTGTCCAGGTGGAGGGCTTGTGGTATTGACCGTTGCTGTCCAAGACGAACTCGATCATCTGTCCCTGTCCAGCAGAAGGCGGAGCTTCCGTCGGTTTATCGTCGTTCCCGACATACCACTTGGGATCGGAATAGTTCGTCGTGCCACCCCAGTCGTCGATGCTTTCCAGGGCCTCGCCAAAGTTGGTGTCACCAGCAAGCTTAAAAGTCTGGGTGGTCAGATCCGCTTCCCCTGAATTTTTGAAAAGCTCTGGCAGATCCACATACTTGTAGTGGTAAAGGTCCGGCCCTTCATAACCTTGGGCATAGGTTTTGCCGGGGCCGATGTCATCAGGATAAGGGGTGCCGTAGAGATCACGAAGCTGCGCTTCAAAGGCACGCTCCTGAGCCAGGATGGCCTCACGCTGCTCGGCCAAGGAGTCTTCTTGGCTACGCAGGAATTGAGTCGAGCTCTTGGCGCGATCAAAAGCAGTCACTGCATTCGTCAAAGAACCGAGAGCGCGTTCATAGACCTGTTCATAGTGGGTCTTACCATCATCCACCTCCGCAGGGGAGATGTCGAAAGAGACGGCACCATTGCTCAAGCCCAGAGGATTGAGGCCCGCATTGGCGGTGTCCAGAGACCGTTGGATAGCCTCGCTATGCAAAACGATTTGTCCCAACTCAGGCACGGTCGTGCGGTCGATCTTTTGAATGCCTTCATGAGCAGGATCTGGATCCACATCCGGCAGCATCGAGTTCGCCGTCAACCAATGGAAGAAAGTTCCCTGACCGCCGCGTGAGGCCCAATCATCAACACCCCAGTGGCGAGTCACCCCTGTGCGGTCATTGTTGCGTCCGTCCTTGAGATGCGTCCAGGTAGTCTGGGTATCCGCAGGTGAGTAGGCATGGCGATACGTGAGATCGACGACTTGCGATGCCGTCTTGGCCCAGGCAGCCGAAGCTCCCGCAAACTTGCGTTCATCGAAATAATCCACGCTGACCGGCTTGCCGAGCACGAGCACGGCCTCCGTGCGCGGGGTCCAGCTGAAGTGTTCATTCCAGAGCAGACCGTAGTAGTTGGTGATGGCGGTCAAATAATGACCGTATGCATCACCATGTCCCTGCGGATAACCTCGGGCGGCATCCTCTGCGCCCACGACACCGTTCGGAGGACTGCCGACATTCGGGCCGGTGAGATCCTTGATGTTGTAGTTCAGAGCGTAGATGGCTTCGCCGCTATCGATCCCTCGAGTGTAGTTCCAAACGAGACGATTGAAAACAGGAGTCACTCTCGTGCCCGGTGTGAGGAAATCATCACGACCGCGCAGCAGGCTCAATTCTTCATCCAAGACCGTCGCGAGTTGGCCTTTGAAGGAGAAGAGAGAAGTGGCCACATCACCAAACTCACCAGCATTCGTGCTGAACGCGATCGTCGGGTTGGCCGCATCTGCATAGGCTTCATTGCCCAAGATCATGTACAGGTCATTGAGGTAACCCGCAGCCAGCAACAAGGCATCATTGGCAGGACCGTAGTTGATGGTCGGTATGCCTTCAATGCTCAGCCCTTTGCCACGGCGGAGGATGGTTTCGTAGATCTCGATGAGACCAAAGCTGTCGATGTTCTCGAGGTTCAGCGCGACATCCCCTTCCCAACGTTTGCCCGCTTGAGTGACCAGGGACACATCCGTATTCACGTCGTTGTTGTAGAGGTCCTTGATCCGCTGTTCGAAGGGATTCAAGCCAGCGAGTGCACGCTTGATCCAACCTTCAGCGAGCTGAGGTTCCGTCCACTTGGACCAGCCGCCGGTGGCATCATAACCCGCGTGCCCCGTGTCACGAGCACGGAAGCGACAGATGAAATAATTGTCTGTGAGGGTCAGGATGCTGTTGCCTTCAATCACGTGGCGGTTCTTGCCCAGGATAGAGACACCGAGACTGCCTGACTGCTCCGTCATGTTGGGGCTCAGCGCCATCCAGGTGGTGCTCAGGTCCGTCTCCTGCATGGCTTCAAGACGCACATTCAAATAAGAGGCACTGCCCACAGCGGCACGGGTGGAAAGCTCCACCGTGATGTTATTGGCCCCCGTCTTCAGTAGAGACACGGGCACCTCATACGCATAAGGCAGTGGACTGAAGGACGAACCCGGAGGGATCGTGGTCGCCGTGTCGGGTGTACCGGTGATACCCCGCGCTGCCACCGAGATCCCATTCACCAAAACTCGCGCTCCATCATTGGAACTGATGTCGAAACTCAGGAAAGCGCGGAAGGGCAAATCCGTCAGAGTGAATTGATGACTGACACTTTGTGCCGCCGTGTTGTCACCCGTGGCGAGAGGAATGACGCCCGGGAGATTCACACTTCTTGAGTCACCTCCTACGGTCGTGAGCGTCCAGCTTGCATTGGCCACCACCGTCTCAGCATCAAAGGTGTAAACGACCGGAGGTTGACCATCGACAGGAGGCAGCGTGCGCCATTCGAACTCATAATCCGCGGGTTTGGCAGCAAAGTCGAAGCTGTGTTGAAGCGTGAGCTTTTCACTCAGCGGATTGCTGGGTTGAATGACTTTCAACTCACCCCGGCCCAGCGGATTGGTGACTCGGAAAACCAGGAGTGAGACCGGCTCTTCCTGGGGTGACCAGATTTTGCTATTTCCAGCTGCCAGCACCACCCAACCTTCACCACCACCGGAACCGGTGAGAGCATAGGAATCCACAGGGATGTCCTGGCTATTGATCTCCACGAGTTCATCGCCAGCCACTGTTTGGTTGGCCGAGATTTCACTGGCGAAGAAGTCTTCACGAAGGAGGGAAAGCACGATAGTATCCTCTGTTGGATCTTCCAGAGAGCGCGTCCAGTTCTCGAGTTCAGAACGCTTCTTGGTGATGAAGCTCCATCCTGCGTCCTCGAGTTTCGTGCGATTGTTTCCCGTTAATTGCCAGGTCACACCAGCCACGAAGTTGGCCTTGGTCAAAGCCTGTCCTGCGACATCGTCCCAGTTCCGTGCATTCGCATTGAGAATCCAGTCGGAGATGGCCTGACGATCACTGAACAAGGCCGCGATAGAGTTGATAGAAACGGATGGACTGTTGTTTTCAAGATGGCTTTTCAGACTCGATGCGAGCTGATCTTTCGTGCCATCGGGTTCCCCTTCAGCTTTGCGTTTGCGATCCCAATCCTGCAGATCCGTGAGGTGATCACTGATCCAGGCGACCGCATTCTCAGCGTCCTTATTGCTACCAAGACCAGCTCCAGAAACGACATCAGATGCGGATGGTTTGCCATGATCGATCAGCCACTGGGTGTGACCGTCTCCGATGCTTGAATTCAGCAATCCAAAGAATTTCAGATTTTCGGCCTGTGCAGACAAATTCCAGCGTCGCTCAGGGGCCGTGATCCAGTTCCAGATCTTGGTGGAGTTGCTGCTCTGAGACAAACTGGCAGGAATGAAGGTGCCCGGTCTGGCTGGATCCGGCACATGTTTCTCGACAACAACGCCCAGGTTATCAATGGCGGTATTCCATTCAGCTCGCTTGATGTCTGTCGTAACGCAAAGGCCTTTGAGATCATCCGTGTCTTTGGGGCTCAGGGTGTTGAGCAGCAGGTAGTCTTCGCCCAGCACCTCATCCTTAAACTGACCCACAAGGACCAGCGAGCCCTTCTCTCCGATGTTGGCATCGAAGTAAAAACGGTCCACCAGATGCGGTGGCAGGTTGGGGAAATAAAGACGGCCTTGATAGCTGTTGGTATAGACACTGTCCGGCAGATTCAAAAGATTGGCCTCTGCAATAGAGCTGACCTTGGCCACGGTCGGGTCAAAGATCACCGCCGCTGTTGTCTCATCGGTAGGATCGTTCGACTTGGATTGGTCATAGATGATCTCCAGACTTGTCTGACCGCGCACGGCAGGCAGTCCCTTGGTAGGCAAAGTCAAGGTTTCACCCAAGAGCAGGGTTGCCGCGTCATCGGGCCAGACAGGACGGAAGGTCACACGCAGGGCTTGTTTACCCGTGCCGGTGGCAGAACCTTTGAAATTGCCCGTGCTGGCATCGATCTCACGCAGGTAGGGCATCACATCCCCGACTTTGGGCTGCGTGGTCACTCCAGGAATGTAGAAACCTTCTTGAGCGCCATAGTAGTAGCGCATTTCGAATTGCTTGCCGGTGGCACCCTCGACATGTGGTCCACGATAGACCCAGACGGTGCCCTTGCGGTCCGTGAAGGTGAACTTTTTATAGATGGCACTGGCCTTGCCATTCGCTGGCAGATCTTCAGTCAAAGGAGATGATTCCTCGTTGGCGAACACACGATCCGATTTATAAACCGGCGGCATCACGGGCAACGGCATCGGTGCTTGAAGGACCTTGCCTGCTTCGGCTTGGTAATTGAAGACGATGTTGTTTGCCAGATCTTCACGCCAGACTTTGAAGACTCTCATGCTCGGGCGGCTGTCCAGGTCGTTGTAGCGCATGAGCACGAACGGCTCGGAGGTCGTCGGCGTGGCGAGGTCATCGCGCAAAGCATAGGCACGGCCGCTGATCATCAGCGCATGCTCGTCATTCGGATTGAAGCCGGGCAGCGTGTTGTTGTTCTGAACATAGAGAGTGCCCGTGGCCTGATAGGAGGGCAGGTCACCCGTGCCTTCATTGCTGGCCATGACGATCTTATCGCCATTCTCAGGCCACTTGAGATGATACTTCTGCACACTCACCGGCCAGTAGTTGGCTTTGAGAGTGACACCTGCTGGAGGATTGCTCTTCTTATACCACCAGATCTCCAAGGTATCGTCATCGGGTCGCGCATTGACGGGGATGATCGCGCCTTCTTTGGCGGTGACTGCACCCACAACAAAAGGGTTCTTGTAGGCCACCGGATCATAAGCGCGGCCGGCTAAAACATTGGGCGTCTCTCGAATGTAACCCACGGCGTCTTCATGCCCTTCAGGAGGATTGATGCGAGCCCCCACCACGGCGTCCACTTCCGTCGAGGCACCGGCAAAGGTGGTGTTGAGCTGAGAGTAAACACGTTCAAACCAGATGTGATCGCCGCTGATGTGGCGGATCAGAGAGCGGCCTGTTGGGTCCAGGGCATTGATGTTGGTGTAAAACGTCGTGCCATCCGTCATGTGGGTTTGCGTGCCCGTGGGATCATCTTGAAACACCAATGAGGAGTTGTTGGTGGGATCCAGCATCACTGCCGTTGTCCCGGCATCGCCCTGCCCACTGTCCTGCCGAACGTAACGAGTGTAGCTGTCCACGTTGTCGGGCCAGGTGGAGATGTAGGTATCGTAAAAGCGTGGCCAAAGAACATTCAACTGACCGCGACGTAGCCAATAAAACAGGACTTCACCCGTCGCCTGCCCAGGTGTCACGGTTGGCGTGGTGGTGCGCGTGGAGTAGTAGTGGATCTCGTTTTTGTTCACCACCGGATGCATGTAAACAAACGAGTCGCTGCCATTGATGATCGTGGCTTCCAGATCAGTCGAACCATCATGCGGCAGGATGCGATCACCGACATGAACATTGACCACCGCAGGGCTGACCTCGCGAACGAGTTCCACGATTTCACTGCCCAAATGCGGACGCAGACCCGTTTCACGATTCTCAGCGCCGAGGAACTCCAAGAACACACGCCCTTCTTTATTGTAGGCGTGCAACAAGCCATCGCTCCCCTGCCAGAAGGTGCTGAGCACGGGATCAGGCCCCCCAATCGCAGGCCCAAGCGGTGAATAATACGGAGACACATACTCCGTCGCCACAGCCGCGGGCACCTGAGAGTTGTAGATGATTTCCAGCTTTTGGATCGGGCCCTGCGGGATCTCAACCTTCGGGCCCGTGAAACCACGTTCCGTCCAGAAAATCCGCTTCGTCTCACGCCCCGGTGCGGGCGATGAGCTGACGACATAAGTCAGGCTGAGAGTTGCCGGCACACGCGCCGGATCACGGAAACGCCAGACGACTTCGATCACACCCGACTGAGTCGCGAAGACGCGCTGGGCATGTTGGCTGTAATAAAACTGGCCTGTCGCCACGTTTTCGGGATTCGGCAGGTAGGTCGAAATCGGGTCCACCGGCATCCCGTTTTGATCGACGTTCGGACGCGCGATGATGTCACCAAAGAACACCGTCGGCGCACGGCCCACGATGGGACGTCCGATGATCGCCGAAGTCAAAGCCACGCCTTGTCCAGAGATCGGATCGCCATTGCCATCGAGCGGTGTGAAGCGGGGATAAACCAAGGTGGTGTTCCCTGCTGCATCCGTTCTGGGTCCCGCCAAAACAGGACCTGTTTGAGGGATGCGATGCGTCTGCCAACCGCCGATGCTGCTGCCGCTGCGCCATTGATTCGCACTCGGCACCCGAGGATCGACATCAAGGCTCGGAGCTGGAGGCGGCCACTGATTGGCGGGCTGATAACTGAAGATATTGCGGTAATCGTTCTCGAGCTGGGGCAGGGACTGAGCGTGCAAGCCTGAGGCTGCGCTCCATCCCGCCACCAGCCACACGATTGCGCGTGGGAAATGAAATTTCATGGTGATCGTCGGGTGGGGTGCAGGGGGGATCAATACTTGATGCAGTAGTTGACGTTGTAGTTATCAGGGCGGGTCTCAGCTCCGCCAGCGCCCTGGATGGAGATGCCGGTGAATCCTGTGCTGATCGAGACACTGTAATTGTTCTCATAGATACCAGAGGTTGATGTGCCGTCTTCGACGTCCGGGTTGTAACCTCTACCACCGCCGCCTGTGACGAAGTTTCGATACCTAATGTAGGTATTCGCAGTTCTATTCACTGAAGCACCATGACCATGCCCAGGATCATTCACCCCGTGACCGTGTGAGCGAAATTCATCGTGCTGGTAAGAACCGATGTTGTCGCCCGTCGCTGCGCCGACGAAGTCAGCCGTGCGTGAACCGCGCGCATCATCCAAACCACGGCCACCATCTCTGCCGCGCAGGAATGAACCGCGCAGATCAGGCACGCGGAAATTGTTCACGTTGCCCGGAACACCCCAGTTGGTGCCCAATACGGCAACGAGTTCTGGATAAGTTGCCCGTGCAGGCTGAGAACCATCGCAGGCCAGGTAACCCGCAGGAACTGAGGCTGAGGAATAGGCGATGATCGTGCCCACCGGCGTCTTGTCACGGTTCTCATTGACGATCCACCAAGCATTGCCGCCGATGTTTTGCAGGGTCACGCTCTCACCTTTGACCTTCAGACGAATCGAAGCAGTGCTGCCATTAATCGTGCCACCAGCAGGAGGTGAAACGACAACCTGATTGGTGGTTGAGTCTGTCTTGGCAAAGAGGATTTCCTTTTGGGCACCGCTCAGAGGCAGCGTGGCGGTCACTGGCGTCGCAGCCGAATCCACCAGCACCGTGCGGCTGTTGCCATCCACGGCGAGATTGCTGTTGATGGACTGGGAGGTGTAGGAGATCGAGCCAACCGTCAGATTGCTCGTCGTGCCGGCGGCCTGCACCACACTGCTGGCGCTGGCGGCCTTCAGCGCAAAGGGAGCGCTGAGAAAGGTCAGGCGTGGTGTGATCTCACCAGGCGCTTGTCCCGGGATCGACACGGTCACGCCCAGATGACGGCTGCTGCCATTGAATGCAGACTTCAAATCACTCACCGCACCTTCACGCCCCCCCCCCCCGACGAGGATGCCCTGCCCTTCACCGAGACGAACCGAGAACTGGCCGTTGTTCACCGTGACGAGTTGCTTTTCAGCCCAGACCACAGCGCCGCCAGTGGTGGCATCCCAGATGCGGAATTCCATCTCAAAATTGCCCGGTGTGGCCGCGGCCAATGGCGCGCCATTGCCATCCACGACACGGCCTTGGTAATCAATGAACTCAGGCACCGACTGGGCCTGAAGATGAGTAACGGCGAAGAGGCTAGCAGCAGCGAGCACAGCCAGAGAGCGAGCGGCGAGGTGGGAGAGACGTTGGAGCGATTTCATGAACAGGAGCGGGATGGTGTGAATGGGGGCTGGTGAGAGCGGGTTGGATCGGTGGTTTCGGTTTTAAAAAAATCAGGGGGCTGCGGTGACGAAGGACTCTGCCTTGTCCGTGCGGTAGATGACAAACTTGCCCCGGCAGGTGATGGGCCGTGAACGCAGGCCGGTGATCACCTCTGTGTAGGTGCCGCCGAGCGTGCTGGAGCCCCAGGAGGGGTCGAAACCGTTGGGGTTCTGAGCCGCAAAAGTGAAGGTGATCTGACGGCGGATGTTATTGCTCTCACGACCCGCAGGCAGGACGGTGCTGAAGCGCTCATCCATGTTGTCGTGATCGGGGTGATAAGCATGGACAAAGGGATTGCTGCTGTCTGTGTAACCCAGCGTGAAATCAAAAGCCGCCGTGCCTGTCAGGCCCAGGCCACCCGCAGCCAGCAAGGTCTTGCCAACCGGAAAGTGAGAAGAAGAAACACGGGCATCAGGCTTGGCCGGAGCCACAAAGGCCGCTTCCTTATCGGAGACGATGGTAACGTTGCCCTGTGTGCCTTTGTAGGCCTGTTGCAGAAGGCGAAGTTGGCCCGCGGTGTTGGAGTGCATGACCAGACGAACCGGAAACTTGGACGGTGCCTGTTGAGGCGTCCCCAGGTAAGCAGGCGAGGCAGGATCTTTGCGAACGAAATCCACTTCATCCACCACCGCAGCGCCCACCCAGAGCCCAGCACGAGAGGTGGTCTCAGCCGTCACTGGCAGCATGATGCGAGTCAGGTTGAGGGAATCGGTGATGCGCAGCAGGCTGGCATACTTCACGCCTGCAGCGCTGGCCAGCAGACTGCGATCCACGGTGAAGATGAACTCTTCCTCAGCCCCCGGTGCCAACGTGCGGCTGACTGGGCCGGTGAGGCTGGTGTAGGCAAAGAGGCCCGTGCTCAGATCCAACGAGCCACGCAGCAGAAGCGGCACCGCGCCTGAGGTCGAGGGCTGTCCATTTGGCACGGCCTCAGAACTCTGCGGCGCCAGCGTCACCGTCACAGACTGTGTGTTGGTGCTGTTCACCGCCACATTTTTGATCCGCACTTCCACGCTCACGCTCTCTGAGCCAAAGTCCAATCCCTTGGCCGAGCCCACCGTGATCTGAAGCGGTCCGTAATACTCCGTGTAGCTCTTGGCCTCCACCCAGTAAGCCTGATAACGCACCATCGGATTGCTATTCGGATTGCCAATCGGCAGCGGGTTCTTCGGCGCCACATCACTGAGTTCACCCCCATTGTAATAGAGCGTGTTTGGCAGGCTCTTCAGCGCAGGGTCAAAGCCATAGAAGCGCGACAGATTGCGCGTGGTCGTGCTGATCGGTGTTTCAATCGGGAACCCAACGAGGTTCACACCCGTGCTGGTCCAGTCATAGCGCGGAGGCAGCGGTTTCCCCTTCACCGGCCAGGAGATCGTGCCCACCTGTCCAGGATCGACCCGGATGAGATAAGCGTAGTTGCCATCCATCGCGCCCAAAGTCGTGCCGGAGGGATCCGAACGGCGCCACACGCTCCACTGCACTTCCGTCTGACTCGGTGGGCCTGAGGGAGCCTCCGTAAAGGTGCCCGCCACATTGGCATTCCAGCGCCACACTTCTTCCACACTCACCGGCACCAGATCTTCGATGGAGGCATGAGACACATCCAACGGCAGCCAAATCGCATTCCAACCCGGCTTCAACGAATAGGTCTCGGTGTGCCATTGCGCGCTGGCCGTGGAGACGCTCATCGCGACGGCCATAACCAACAGATGAAATAAAAAGAAGGGGGAACGAGCAGCGTGCATGTGGGAAAACAGAGGGAGTCTGCTGGTATGAGGTTCTTTTTTTCGCGGTGATTACCGGAAAGAAGATTTAAAAACCAAATACCTGCGGAGATTCTGCCTGCCGTCGCCAAACCAACTGACCTCATGACCATCGCGATGCCCCACAACGTAGAACGAACTTTCCAGTTCGTTGTTCTGGATTCATCAGCGAAGACGATTCAATGCCCGAGAGCGCTTGGACCCTTCTCCGGGAGTAGGAGGAGGATGCCAAGCTTCAGAGCCCCCGTCCCCGAACTCTGCGGCATCCGCGAAATCTGCGGATGAATGCCGTCACTGTCGGCGGGCTTGAGAGCTGTCTGCGCGGGAGAATCGAGGACGAGTTCGAGGAGGAGGACGAGGACGATTCAATGCCCGAGAGCGCTTGGACCCTTCTCCGGGAGGAGGAGTAAGAGTAGGAGGAGAAGGATTTCTGGCCTCTAACCCTTTTCTCTTTTCTCTTTTCTCTTTTCTCTTTCTACCTCTCTACTCCCCACCACCCTGAAGAATCCGATTCAACATCGGCAGCCATTTCATCTCCACTTCTCGAGTCTGGATCTTGTAGGGCTCAAAAAGCTTCATCGCCGCCTTGGCTTCCGTCACCGCTTCGGATTGACGCCCCTGTTTGGCCAGGGCATGGGCGAGCTCAGCTTGGGCGGGGCCAATGATGTAGCTCTTGGGCTCGTGACGTTGAAGCGTGGCGAGCAGCGCGCGGCTGACGGCCTCAGCTCGTGGCCAGTCTTGGTTGTCACGATAATAACCGAGCACCCGATGCAGCAGAAAGGTGGCCTTCGGAGAGTAGTCGGTTTGTGAGGTGCGATGCGCGGCCAGGGTCGTGGTGATGAATTCCTCGGCATCGACGAGCTGACCGTATTTGCGATAAATGTCGAGGACGCGGCTGAAGCGGTTGATGGCCTTCAGATCCAAGATGCCGATGGACTCCTGCAACACGATGAATTGATTCCGCCGCAGTCGCTGGGCCCCGAGCGGATCGCCGCGCAGTTCGGTCGAGCGAATCAGGTGATCCTCCGCACTCAGGGAAAGCGCGTGGTCATAACCCAAGAGCGGCGCGCGCAGTTCCAGGCAACGTTTAAAATGCGGAATGGCTTCGGAAAACTGGTTGGCTTTAAAATACTCCAGCCCGAGTGACTCCAGCGCATAGGCCAGGTCGGTGGGCTGAACATTCGGATCCGCCTCGGCAAGACGCGCGGTCTCCTGCGCGGCGATGAGCCCCTCCTCAGGCCGACCTGCGAGCCGCAGGGCACGGCCATAGGACTGCCGGGCGGGCACGAGAATGGCGGCAGACACCGGTGGGTTCGCGTATTGGATGTGTCCCAGCATCGTCTCATACGTGACGATGGCTTCCGGGGTGCGCTGGAGATTGAGCAGGGCATCCGCCTTCCAGCCCAGCACCTGCACGATCTCTTCTGTTTCTTGGTAAGCGGCCTCCAACTTCAGCGCATATTCCAGGGCCTTTTGCGCAAATGCTGGATTGACGCTGAGCCTGCGGAGCAGCAGCAGGCGAATGTTAAAAAGCTCTTTCGCAGGGGCACCGATAGCGGCAGCGGTGGCCTCGGCACGTTCCAGGTGAGGGATCGCCTCGACCGAGTCTGAGACGCCGATGTAAGCCTTGGCAATCGCCGTTTCCAAACGCATGTGGCGCAGATTGTTCTGCGGGAACTTCGCCGAATCCCGGGCGATCTGGCCGATGAGTTCCTGCACTTCTTTGACCGTGCCTCTGCGCAGCGTATCAGACTCTGCCAGCACCCCCATGACCATCTCCAGCATGGAGTCCGCCTGATGTTCCTCCTCCTCCGCAGCCAGTTTCTGCAGGTAGGTGGCCAGCAGTCCGCCGAGGAGCGTGAGCGTGACAATCAGGACTGCCGCAGATGCGGTGCGATGCCTGCGCCCCCAGCGCTGAAGCAGGTAAAGCGTGCTTGGCGCACGGGCGAGGATGGGTTCGTGATCGAGAAACCGCTGGATATCTTCTCCCAGTGCAGTTGCAGATTGGTAACGACGCGTGCGATCTTTCGCCAGCGCCTTCAGTGTGATCAGGTCCAGGTCCTTGGACACCTGAAATCCAAAGTCGGGAATGCGAACTTCAGTCCCCTTCCCGCCTTCTCGCTTCCGACTTTGGAGATCGGTTTTCCAACGCGAAGGCGGCCGGGGCTCCACCTCACGAATGATCCGCCGCATCTCATCGTAGCCCACCGCATTGAGAGTCTTGCGATCAAAGGGCGGATGGCCCGTGAGCATTTCATAAAGCAACGCGCCCAGGGCATAGACATCACTCCGCGTGTCAATGTCCGAATTGGCATCTGCCTGTTCAGGGCTCATGTAAAGAGGCGTGCCGATGAGCTGATCGAGACGCGTCATCAGGGTAAACTCCGTGAGCTTGTCGGTCGTGGTCGCCTTGGCGATGCCGAAGTCGATGATCTTCGGCACGGGCACGCCATCGATCTCCGTGACCAGGATGTTGGAGGGCTTCAGGTCACGATGAATGATGCCCTTTTGATGCGCATGCTGCACGCCTGCACAGACTTCGCGCATGAGCATCAGCCGACACTCCACCGGGAGCGCCTTTTCGTGAACATATCGATTCAGTGGCACGCCACGGACCAGCTCCATGACAAAGAAAGGTCTGCCCTCCGCCGTGGCCCCCGCATCCAGGACTTTGGCGATGTTGGGGTGATCCATCAGCGCCAGCGCTTGACGCTCCTGCTCAAAACGCGCCATCACCTCCAGCGTGTCCATGCCCAGCTTCAGAATCTTCAACGCGACCTCGCGTTTCATCGGCAGGCTTTGTTCAGCCTTCCAGACCGTGCCAAAGGCCCCATCGCCGATCTTTTCCACCAGCGTGTAAAGCCCCACCTCATCTCCTGCCTGTTGCACCAGCGGTTCTTTGGGCAGCAGCGCATCGCCAAAAATGTCCGCTGCCAGGTCATCACTCACCAACTCCGGCAGATCAGGCAGGAGCATTGACACGGACAGCGCTGAGGAAAATTCAGAGGAAAACATGAGAAAGGCCTAACAACTCAATCACGAAAAACAGCAGATCATTTCAAACAATTCAAAGATTCATCTGAGAGATTGCATCGATTCGCAGCACCCCCTATGTGAATCGTTCATTTATCCCGATGAGCGCTCACTTTGAAACCACAAACTGGACCATGATCCTTCACGCAGCGGACAGTCGCAACGCTGAAGGAAGTTCAGCTCTGGAGCGCCTCTGTCGCGCTTATTGGCAGCCGCTCTACGCCTGGGTGCGCAGCACGGGTCAGACTCATGAGGACGCGCAAGACCTCACACAAGCCTTCTTCCAGCACCTGCTGAGTCGGGAACTGCACACCGGCGTGCACCCCAGTCGCGGGCGCTTCCGCACCTGGCTGGTGACGGTGTTGAAGCACTTCATGCTCAATGAATACCGCCGCGAAACCACCCAAAAACGGGGTGGCAAAGATCGGCAGGACATCCCCATCGAAGACGCGCGAAACCTGCTCATCGACACCGCCACTCCCGACCGCGCCTATGAGCGCAAATGGGCGCACGCTGTCCTGGCCAATGCCATGGAACGGCTCAAAGCCGATGCCGCCGAGACGGGACAACTCGCCCGATTTGAGATCCTCCAGTCCCTGCTTTTTGATTCCTCCAAAGGCGAAGGCGCGACGGAAGACCACGCCACTCGCATGGGCCTGACCCTCAACGCCACCAAAGTCGCCCTCACCCGCCTCCGCCAACGTTACCGTGAACTCCTCCGCGTGGAAGTCTCCCGCCTCGTCGAAGACCCCGCACAGATCGATGACGAGATCGCTCACTTCATGAGGGTGTTGAGAGGGTAGGTGGTTTTCAGTGGTCAGTGCGGAGTTCAAGGAGAGGGACTTGCCAAGTCCCGTTGCCCAGCAGGCACTTGGCAAGTGCCACTCCTTGATCCTTTGCGCACCTCGAACACGCCCAAAACGTAGCAAAACGGTCGCCGTTTGGGCAGCCTCAGCGACCGATCCTCATCAAACGGCCGTCGTTTGGGCAGCCTCAGCGACCAATCCTCATCAAACGGCCGTCGTTTGGGCAGCCTCAGCGAC
>JAIXVB010000537.1 GCA_027483245.1 Verrucomicrobiaceae bacterium
CCTCCGGCAGTGCCTCGTATTCATCAAACCGAATCGCCTCACGCAGGGCCTGCTGCGGCTCTTCACGAATCAATCTCGCCATGCGCAGTCGCCTTTGAGCTGCAACCTCCAGTCCGCGCTCAAGCAAAGCTGTGCGTTGGATCTCATCAGCACTTCGATACGTCGTCAACCAAGCACGAAAAGCCGTCTGCACGGCCTGGTCATCCTTGTTTGCGGGATAGACGACAGGCCGCTGATCTTGAGACAGTCCAGAACCGACCCAATCTGACGATTCCACAGGCACCGTCCGGTTTTCCGCCGTGAGCCAAGCGAGCAAGCCCACGAACAAAGCCAGCGGCGAAAGGAGAACGAGAAGGCGCAACCCAGACGTGTTTTTCATTCCGCCTCATTATCATCAACTCCAAAGAAAGCGATAAACACAAATCCACCCACTAGCCGAAAGTTCAGCCTAGTTTTCGCGCACCTAGACCCCGGCCAATGCAGCTTCGGGCAGCGATTGCGCATCCCACGTTTCTCCGTTAACTGGAAGGCGATGTTACGCTCCTTCTCGCTTCTCTTTTTCGCTCTCCTGAGTCCTGCTTTGGCGCTGGATTTGCGCTTGCCCACAGACAATGGGGCACTGCTGGTTGGCGATGGACGCGGTTATTTTCAATTCGTCGATCGTAACTTTGAGGGGACGAAATCCACTCCCTGGGAGGGTGGGCAATTTGGGTTTGTGCGTGATGCACGGCGTGTGGGAAATCGCATTGCCTACGCCCGTTTTCATGAGGGTTTGGATGTGAAACCTACCCAGCGTGACCAAAAGGGAAATCCACTGGACGATGTTCACCCGATTCTACCCGGTACGGTGGTGTATGTGACGGCAAGTGCGAGCCTGAGCAATTACGGCCGTTACATCGTGGTGCAGCATGATCTGCCGGATGGGGCGTTTTTTTCCCTGTATGCGCATTTGGCCAGCGCCGCCGTCGGGGTGGGTGAAAAGGTCACGCATCAGACGGTGCTGGGTCGGATGGGTTTCACGGGCAGCGGCATCGATCAACGACGAGCGCACCTGCATGTCGAGCTGAACATCCTGCTGAACCCCGCCTTTGAAACTTGGCATGCCAGTCAGTTTGTGGCCCCAAATCATCATGGCCTGTTCAATGGCATGAATCTGCTGGGCTTGGATCTCCAGGCGCTCTACTTGGCACATCAAAAGAACCCGGCCATCACGCTCTCTGAGTTCATTCGCAGCAGTGAGGCTTGGTTTGAGCTGACGGTGCCTGCGAGCTCGAAGATGGACATCCTTCAGCGTTATCCTTGGTTGCGTGATGTGCCTACTGGGCCGGTGGATGCCTGGAAGATCCGCTGCACGCGTTGGGGTCTGCCGGTCAGCATTCGCACCAGCGCTCAGCCTGTCTCAAAGCCGGTGATTTCCTGGGTGAAAGAGGATCCCATCCCACATTATTACAACACGCGTGGTCTGGTGAGCAACAGCGGCCAGATCACCACCGGGGGGCTGCAATTCGCTCGCCTGCTCAGTGGTTTGTGATCTCCAGTCAGGCCTTCTTTTCAGCCCTCTCTTTTCCTGTGATCCTCGCCCTCGAATCTTCCTGCGATGAAACCGCCGCCGCCATTTGCACGGCTGACGGCAGGCTGCTGGCTTCATGCATTTCCTCTCAGGCTGACATTCATCGGCGTTACGGTGGCGTGGTGCCCGAGGTCGCTTCGCGCAATCACATCCTGCACGTTCGACCACTGGTCGAGGCAGTGCTGGAGGAGGCGCGGTTGAGCTTGTCGGACATCGGCGCTTTTGCTGCGACGCGTGGGCCGGGGCTCGTCAGCTCCTTGCTAATCGGCACGAGCATGGCCAAGGCGTTGGCGGTCGCGGAAGGAAAACCTTTTTTAGCGGTCAATCACATGGAAGGGCACCTGCTGTCTCCCTTCATGGCTGGCCAAGGACCCGTGCGGCCCAGTGTCGCCCTCATCGTCAGTGGCGGGCACACGATGCTGGTGCAGGTGCGCGCGGTCGGTGATTATGTTTTGTTAGGCCGCACGCGGGACGACGCCGCAGGTGAGGCCTTTGACAAGGTGGCCAAGATGATCGGCCTGCCCTACCCGGGTGGGCCAGAAATCGACAAACTTGCCTCGCAGGGCAATCCCACCGCCCACGCTTTTCCACGGAGCTTTCTCGACGGGAGCAGCCTAGAATTCAGCTTCAGTGGCTTGAAGACCGCTGTGCTTTATGAGCTGCCCAAGCTGGATCTGGAGAACCCACGCGCACTGGCCGATGTCTGCGCCAGTGTGCAGGCCGCCATCATTGAGGTGCTGGTGGAAAAACTCGTCCTCGCAGCCCGGCAGACGGGCGAGTCGCTGGTAACCGTCAGTGGCGGGGTCAGCTGCAATCGCGGGCTGCGCGCGGCTCTGACAGCTCGCTGTGAAAAGGAAGGACTCACGCTCTTGCTCGCCCGAACCGAACTCTGCACGGACAATGCCGGCATGATCGCATTTGCGGCCGCTCAGCATTTTCAGTTAGGCCACAGCTCCTCCCTAGAGGCGGATGTGGACCCCAATCTCTCTTTGGTCAACTGACTGACGTGCGGCTCAGCAACGGCGGCGTTTCCATCCCAGCAGGGCAGAGACCATGAGCAGCAAAGCGGCGCTGGGCTCTGGAACGGCGGTGAGGGCGAAATCGAAGTCGTCGAAGTAGTGTTTGAAGCTGAACGCATCGTTGTCCAAGGCCCCACCCCGCAGGTCCCAGGTGATGTCCGTGAGATTGAGCGCATCGAACCCCAACGGCATCGCATTCAGCAGCGATGTCTCATTCCCCAGGATGAATTGAGCATCATCATAGGCAGTGACGCCGAGGCTGACGGTGTTCTGCTGCGAGTCTAGATTGAGTGAAAACTCGGACCAACCTGTGGTGCCGATGTGAATCGCGGTGGTCGTCCAGGCCGTGGCCCCGCCGACACGATACTGCACACGATTGTCTCCGGTGTAGCCGACCTCGACCAAAATCTGGCCTGCAGAGTCCTTGAAGGCGATCCCCACCATGTCACCCGTGTCCGCATCGTCATCGCCTGACGGGCAAGACCAAAATCGGACGTCCATGCTGTAGCCACTGTTCATGGCCGGAACGACGCCATCCAAATCCCGTGAATCCAGGCTGTAGTTGTAGCGGAGGTTCACGTCACTGGCCAAAAGATTGAGAACCTGGCTGCCGGAACGCGCGCTCGGGTAACCGTAAGCCTGGACATAATCTCGGGCGAACAGATTGCCCTGATAGAGAGGGGCCCCGAGATCTTCGTTGAGGCGCCCTCCCGCCAGCGCCGTCCAGAGGCCGGAATTGTCAGCGATGTC
>JAIXVB010000088.1 GCA_027483245.1 Verrucomicrobiaceae bacterium
ATTTCAGCGCCTGGACCGTAGAACTCGACAAATTTGCCCACCACGCCGTGCTTGCGCAGCATCTGCGTGCAATGCAGCGCCAGATCCGTCGCGGTCACGCCTTCTTTCAGTGTGCCGGTGAGGTAAACCCCAACGACTTCAGGCACCAAGAAGGTCACAGGTTGACCAAGCATTCCAGCCTCAGCCTCGATCCCACCCACACCCCAGGCAACGACGCCCAAGCCATTGATCATGGTCGTGTGGCTATCGGTGCCCACGAGGGTGTCTGGATAAAACACACCTTCTTTCTCCAGCACCCCCTTGGCCAGATATTCCAGGTTCACCTGATGCACGATGCCGATGCCTGGAGGCACTACTTTAAAGGTGTCGAAAGCTTGCTCACCCCATTTGAGAAACTCGTAACGCTCACGATTGCGCTCAAATTCGAGGGCTAGATTTTGGTTCAAGGCTGCCTGAGTGCCGGCAAAGTCCACTTGCACGCTGTGATCCACCACGAGATCCACCGGCACCAGGGGCTCGATCATCTTGGTGTTCTTGCCCATCTTGGCCACGGCACTGCGCATGGCCGCGAGGTCCACGAGAAGCGGCACGCCCGTGAAGTCCTGCAAGACAATGCGCGCCACAGTGAAAGGAATCTCATAATCACCTGGGTTTTTGGCATTCCAGTTGGCCAGGTTTTTCACATCCTGCTCAAAGACCTTCTTGCCGTCCAAATTGCGCAACAGGGACTCGAGAACGATTCGAATGGAAACCGGCAGCTTTGAGATGGGGCCGACGCCTTGTTTTTCGAGTTCGGGCAAAGAGAAAAATTTGCCTGTGGCGCCGGTTCCTGTGGTGAAAGTGCTGGGGATATTCATCGGGTGGTGATCAGGGATAGCGAACAGAGCAAAAATGACACCAGATTTTTTACGGCTTTTCACAAGAACGCCGAACTTGGCAAAAACCGCTCTTTAGAAACCCAACCGTCGATTTCATGCTCTCGCGGGTCGGTGAATCGTGTGTTTGAAGGCTGAACCCGCCCCGTCTGGATGCAGGAGAAAGGCATCCGCCCCGGTCAGAGCCGTGGTTTTAACCCGCGCCTGGATGAACTCCGCCTGCGTGCCGTAGGCGGCCTCTTCCCAGCCGAGAGCCGATGCCCAGGCCCGATAATCGGTGAAATTGACATCGCTGGTGATGTCCTGCCGCCCCACGTTGGCATAAATCGAAGGGCCCTCCAGTCGATGCTGATGCAGGTAAGCGCGCAACGTTCCCGCAGGCCGCCGGTGATACAGGGCTGGAAAAAGATCGCCATAATCCACGGTGAGCATCGCCCCAGCCTGCCAGTGTGGAGCCCAGTCGCCCAGCCAATCACGGACCATCGCATGCAACTCACAGCGCTGACGGGGAGACACGGTGGGCCAAGCTCGCAGAGCCGAGAAGTCCGGCGTTTCCTCGATCTCCAACGGCTTCAGCGACTCTTGCCCGGCCGCATTCACCCAGACTTCATGCCAACGATCCTCGTGACGTTGCAGAAGCCGAACTGGAAAAGCATCCAGCACTTCATTGTGATAGATAAAGGCTCGGCCGCCACATTGATCCAAGGCCGTGCCGAGTTCATCATGCCAGGTCACTTTGGCCCCGAGACGCTCTTTTTGCCGCGCCTGGAGGACGGGCGACGTTTCGACGATGTGCCAGTCAAACCGACGTCGCTGCCACCAGCCGAGCGCCTGACGCACCCCGAACATCAGCGAGCCATCTCCCGCACCGACTTCAATGATGTGGCTGACCTTTGTCTGCTGTTCCCGCTCCTGCCTCAGCCAACGCGCGATGGCTTGGCCCAGCAGTGGGGAAAGCGTGGCCGAAGTGGAAAAATCTCCCCGTGCTCCCACGGTCCGAATACGCCGTGTGTAATAGCCCCGTTCGGGATCGTAGAGCGCCCGCGCCATGAAGGCCGAAAAGGGCTCTGAGTGTGCCGTGTCCGCCATGATGGGGTCAGGGCGCGAGGAGATTCACCGGTTCCGTGCGGCCTTCAATCAGAGCGTCCATTTGCGTGAAATGCCAGCCCTGCTTGGCGTCGGAGGTGCCGCTGACATGGACCTTGGCGCTGCCTTTCGGCCCCCGAATGGGGACCTCGACTTTTGCGGTCCCCTGCCCGTTGATGCTGTTCACATTGCCTGTGACAAACCAGCCCAGGCTCATCGGTTCACCCAGCTCCGCTTTCATGACTTCAGATTTCTGGGCCACTCTCAGCGCTTGCTGACAGGCCTCCGTGCTGCGCATGGAAAACATCACCATCGCGAAGATGGCGACCATAAAAGTCACCCCGGCAACCACGATGAAAAAGCAGCCACCGCAGCCCACCAACAGGCCTTTTTTGACAGCCGCTGCATTCTCACGCTGAATGTTCGTGGGATCCCCAAAGGGCGGCGGTGAGGTGGGCGTGCTCATGAGTTCGTGGTTAGGCAAGCGCATCTCCCCGAGGATCGCAAGACACGACTTCTCCCTCCCTTGGGTAAAATTCCCCACGCCACCAGCATTGCCAAGCCGCGCTCAACCGCTATTCTCGGCACGCTTATGTCTCTCGAAGCCACTCTCCAAGCCGCCGTTGATGCCGATCAACTCCTCAAATCCAGCCACGAAAACATCCTGGCTCTTCTCGCCGCCAGCGAAAACCCCGTGTATCGCGCCAGCATTCATGAACTGGCCAGCAGCGCTCAATGGGCCGAGCTCAATGATCGCTTTTTCCAAGCGTTGAAGTTCGGCACCGGTGGTCTGCGGGGTCGCAC
>JAIXVB010000037.1 GCA_027483245.1 Verrucomicrobiaceae bacterium
GGCACCGTCGAGAGCCGTCCCGACTGGTGCATCTCCCGCCAGCGCACCTGGGGCGTCCCGCTTCCCATCTTCTACGATGCCGAAGGCCAGGCCATCATGGACCCCGCCATCTCCCTGAAGGTCGCCGATGCCGTCGAGACGCACGGCACCAACCTCTGGTTTGAAAAAGACGACGCCTTCTGGAGCGATCTCGTTGGCCTGCCTGAGGGCAGCAAGCGCTGCAAAGACACCCTCGATGTCTGGATCGACTCCGGTTCCTCCTCCGTCGCCGTGTTGGATCGCCACCCCGAGCTCTACTGCCCTGCTGATGTCTATATCGAGGGCACCGACCAGCATCGCGGTTGGTTCCAGAGCAGCCTCATGGTCAGCGTCGCCGTCCGCGGCATCGCCCCTTACAAGACCGTCATCACCAACGGCTTCGTCGTTGATACCAGCGGCAAAAAGATCAGCAAAAGCGACCAGGGCACCGACAAAGCCGCCAAGCCCATGACCGCCGACCACTATTACAACAAGTACGGTGGTGACATGGTCCGCCTCTGGGCCGCCAGCGTCGATTATCAAAACGACGTCCCCTTCAGCGAAGAACTCTTCCAGCAAACCGGCGAATCCTACCGCCGCATCCGCAATACCTTCCGCGTGTTGCTGGGGAACCTCCACGACGAGCCCAAAGGAAAAGAAAAAAATCCTGTCGATCCTGCGATTCCTGAAATCCTGTCAAAAAAAGCTGCCGATCTCCCCTTGATCGACCGCTGGATCCTTGAGCGCCTCCACAGCGTCCTCACCGACTGCCTCGCCGGTTACGCCGCCTACGACTTCCGCAAAGTCACCAGCACCATCACCCAGTTCGTCTCAGGCGACCTCTCCGCCCTTTACATCGACATCACCAAGGACCGGATGTACTGCGACGCCCCTGACAGCCCCCGCCGTCGCGCCACCCAGGCCACCATCCGCGAGATCACCGAGACGCTCACCAAACTCCTCGCCCCCATCCTCGCCTACACCGCCGACGAAACCTGGGAGTTCCTCGGCCACAGCGACAGCGTCCACCTCGAAGCCTTCCCGCAGCCGAACTCAGCGTTCGCCAGCACCGAGGCCACCGCCGCCGTCGAAGAGCTGCTAAAGGCCCGCGCCGTCATCCAGCAAGCCATCGAAGCCGCCCGTCAGGCCAAGAAGATCGGCTCCAACCTCGAAGCCACCGTCAAGCTCACACTCCCCGAGACCGGCTTCACCAACCCCGTCTTCCAAGACCTGCCCACCCTCCAGGAATTCTTCATCCTCAGCGACCTCAACATCACCCGAGGTTCAGAACTCGCCGCCACCGTCGAAGTCTGCACCCATCCGAAGTGCGAACGCTGCTGGAAGCTCCTGCCGGATGTGGGAACTATCGAAGCGCATCCGACACTGTGCGGCCGGTGTGCGGAGGCCATCTCGTAGATTCGAGTGGCACTCGAATCCCTACCCGCTAGCTCTTCCGCACTCTCATGCCCAAGCGCTCCATCCCTAAAGGCGGCACTCGCGGCACTGTTTACCGCGCAGCCGCAAGGGAGCGCATTCTCGATGCGGAAAAGCTTCGTGAAGCCAAAAGATTTCACGGAGCCATCTACCTCGCGGGCTATGCTATTGAGTGCCATTTGAAATATGCCGTCTGCGAACATGCGGATCAAACCCACCTCGAAAGTTCGTTTGAAATCCATTCCTGGGAGCGCTTGGTCGCAGAAAGCGGCATTGTTCACACCATCCGCCGCAACAAACGTATCCAAGCGCTCTATGAAGATCTGGCAGAAGTATGGAACACCTCACTTCGCTACAATTCAGAAAGTCGTGTCACCTCTAATGAGTTGGAACTTTACCCAAAGCTTCTCGCACTGTATCAGTTCCTGAAAGACACCGTTCCTTAGCCATGCCAAAGACACACAGCGCTTTTCCTGCTTCGCGAATCAAAAAACTGGTTCAAGCCGTCGTTCCTCAAGGCCAGGCCTACAAGATTCGCCTCTCCGATTCTGGCTTTGATGAAAGCAAAGTCGTTCGTGTCATTACTCCAGCCTGGAAACGTCTCCAGAGAAACGAGCGCATCCTCAAGCTGCTGGAAGCGCAGGAGCAGTTCCTGACTGAAGAAGATCGGCGGCATATTTTGCGCTACAGCGTGCTGACACCCCAGGAGTTCGAGCGCCACGTCAAAGAAAGTCCCATCAAGATCACCTCGCGCGCTTTGCGCTGAGCTTGATAGCGAAAGTGGGGCTTCATTTCCATGCAGACAGACAACATCCAGATCACGCTGATTCGTCTCCAAGACGGCTCCCGTCTTCTCCGACTCAGCGAGCCTGAAACAGGCTTGGCGTTGGAGAGGGCATTGAATCCAAACCGCTCGGTGGTCCGGCAAAAGCAGCAGCTCAAAGCCTTGTTTCAGTCGATGATTCAAAGTGCGGGAGTTCTGGTGGCCGCATAAACCCAATTTGTTGCAGCTCCCATGGTTCAGCACTCGCCACCACGGTCAAATTCTGCAACAACTTCAAATGCGAGCGCTGCTGGAAGTTGCTACCTGACGTGAGAACTATCGAAGCGCATTCAACGCCCTGGGGATTATGTGCTGAGGCGGTGGGGTAAATTGCTCTTGTCGAGCCAATTTGCCTACTCTAGTTTTGAATCGCTAAACCACTCTTGGAAAAGCTCTCTGCCTCTTATGAAGTTCCTCCGCTGTGTTCTCAGTAGCGTTGTTGCCTTGTTGTCATGTCTTTCGCTCTCTCAATGCACCACGATCGATCCGGCACGGAAAGCCACGATCAAGAAGTTGGTTGTAGCTTGCAATGTGGGCGATGAAATCACTCGATACAGAGTTGGCTTCACCGTTTTTGGCAATGATGGGCCTGCTCCGATACGCGATCCACGCGTCAAGGCTGGGGTTGAACGCATCTTGAGGGAAGAAACTCAAGGCAAGTTCCAGAACGTGGTTTTTGCGAAAGAAGAACCACCTCGCGAAGGCAAGAGTATGTTCAAAGGCGTTGATTATCGTCCGTGGGCTAGTGAGCTTGCCAAGAAGTATCAAGCAGACGCGGTGTTGCTGATTGCAGGCAGGTATTATTACCCTTATGCCGCGCCTTCTTACATGACGGCTCAGGGCATGGGGATTTGGCATCTTGGCAAAGTGGGGCAGATCCAGTGTTACACGCACACATGGCTCATAGATGCGCAGGGCAAAGTACTGGGCACTTATGTCCGATACTTTAATGGGCAACAAATCCCCACTCTCGAGTTTCAGGAAAACTTTGCTGACTACACGCCATTCGAGCAGCAACGGATCATTGATCGAAGCCTGGATGAGTTCCGCTTGGAGGTTTCAAGCTATCTCAAAGGGATCGGTTTCTGATCGATGATGTCAGGCAAGAATGGCACTTACTTGAGCTGCGGCGCGGTAGCGCTCGGGAGAACGGGGTCAGGCTGCAACTAGCCAACTGATTGATCTGCTCAGCCGACTCCAAGATACCGACCTCAAGGCGTCACCCAGACAAAGTCGCCCAAGACGTTGAAGTTCCGTGAATTCGTGGTGAGGATTGACGTCACGCCGACCTCGCTGTCTGAGAGATTGGAGCCCCTTTTCAGCAAGGTCGTAGAATGAGCGCGGCAGCGGCTCGGTTGCAAAGCCGCGAAGCGAATGCGGTGGTCCCGCGTGCGGGACAAGGGCAAGGCCCTTGCTTTGGCGACACCGCTTTTGTGAGGCCGAGGGGGTGGGCCGTGGCCGGGAAGTGTTGTCGGAGCGAAGGCGGTGTGTCGTAGGCGGAGAGTTCAGCGTCGCTCTTTTGTGATTGGGTGGTCTGGGGCTTCGACCAGAGCGGTGTGGCGCTTTGCTTCCCACCGCATTCGCTTCGCGGCTTCGCAACCGGGACGTTCCGCATGCTCTTGGCACCTTGTCGAGAAAGAGCCATGGCGAGATACAATGCCACGGGGATCTGACTGAGAACCCGCTCTCACCTCCGCACCAAGCCCCGCAACCCGCGTAACGCCTCCGCCGGGCCCCGGAACAGCCTTCCCCGACCGGGAAATGCCGTCACCCGCCGAAAAACAGACCTTCCCGCCCGGGTAAACCCGTTTGCCAGCCCCGAAAGCAGCCTCCCCTGGCGGGAAGGTGACTTTTCCGCCCCCGGAACAGCCCTTCCTGCCCGGGAAATCCTGTTTCCCGCGCCGTCGCATGCCTTCCCCATCCGGGGAATCCTGTTTCCACCCCACCCGACAGCATTTCCCACAAGGGGAGCCCACTTTGACGCTCGGGAACAGCTTTCCCCACTTGTTTTTGCCCCTGAATCGCCTTGAAGACAGAATTCAGATAGAATGCAAAGCCTCTCACTGAGAGATGGAGCCCCCCGGCGGAGAGGTCGTTGAATGAGCGCGGCAGCATGGTTTTCTAGCACTGCCTAATGCTGCAAAGGCGCGGGCCGTTTCAGCGTGGATGAAACATGAGTCTTTCCTCCTGCCGACCTTTGTCGTGGCGGTGGTGTGGCTCACGCTGGGCTGGCGGGGAACAGTTCCTGCCACGGCATCGGCAGAGTGGCTGAAAATCCTGACGGAGCTGAGGCATGAATATGATCCAGACAATCCCGAGACGGATCACAGTTAGGTTCAGGTCACCCTGCCAACGGAGCGAAAACGTGAAGCGCTCCTCCAGCACTGTCGTCTTGTGAGTGCGGGTCTCTTGCCGGAAGTGCGGGAGCGCGAGGCTGGATTTTCAAAACTTGGATTTGCAGGGTTAAAACCTCTGGATGGGAGGCAAGAACCTGTGTTTTTTGGCTCGAAAATGTCCTCAGGCACGGAAAGCCGTAGCGGCTGAGGCGTGTACGGCTGCGCTGCCGTAACCTCTGACCATTCCGTTTGCTTAATCCCATGAGATTCCAAGTTTTCCCCGAGATTTTTCATGATCACAAGCTTTCACGAAGTGCCATTCACTTGTGTTCTTGGAGTTTGGTGATCAGAAAATGAATGATTGTGAAAATATCCAATTTTCACTTTACACCTCTAAGCTCTCGGATTCATGGTTTCCGCGCCAAATCATGAAGACCCCCTTCTTTTATTTATTAGTTTCCTCGGTCCTAAGCCTGAGCCTTTCCTCTTGTGCCACCAAGCTGACACCCTCTCAGAAACAGAAGATGACCACCCTTCATCTGCCTGCCGCGACAACGACTTTGGGTGCCTATGCGAGTCCAAACTTCACCAGCAGCAGTGATGCTGCGACAGGATCAGCGGTCAGTGGTGCCGTAGGATTTGGGCTTGTCGGAGGCATTCTATCAGGGGTCGTCGTGGCGGCAGAGCGGGCTAATGATGCTAAGAAGAACAAAGCGAGCACGGACGCGATTGCGAAAATCGTCCCCCAGGGATTGGATCAAGCGCTGACGGAGCAATTGAACGCTCAATTGAAAAAAGATGCCTTTTTCGGCCCCCGTTTGTCGGATCGCACAGACGCACCTGCTTATCTGCGGGTCACGATCACACGCTACTCTCTCAACAGCCTGGATGATGTTCAATTCATCCCAGTCATCGACTCCGAGGTCGATCTGATTGTCGGGGGTCAAACCATTCGAAAAAGAATCATTTCTAACCCGACCACATTGACTAAGGTCGGCTTCAATCTGCCACGGGCTCCACTGGCCTCCTATGCAGCGGATCCCGTGTTGTTGCGGAATCATTTCGAAACTTCAGCACGTCAATTGGCAGACAGCATCGCTGCCGATCTGGCCAAGGCAGCCGCTCCATAAAGAGGATGCCATTTGGTGAGTCGCGCAGGTTGTCTGTTCCTCAATGGAGATTCGACGCACAGGTCTTGTTTCCGAATGAAAAGGCGGCGGTGAAATGTGGTGCGGATGCGTCAAGGTTCTTGCGACCAACATCACCGCAAAGCTTCTCTCAAGCCAATCGGCTAGAGCTTGGATCACGGGCTTGTATCCCCTGCACGACTCGTCATCTTTGGCAGCAGGCTGGCCACTGCTAAAAATCCCATGACTCTCCGCGAACCTGAAATTGTCGAACTCACCACGCCCACGGGGCCGATGCGCACGTTGGTGCTGAGACCTGCGGCGGCAGGGCGTTATCCAGGACTGCTGTTTCACTCGGA
>JAIXVB010000235.1 GCA_027483245.1 Verrucomicrobiaceae bacterium
CGCGCTGGAGTCGCCGTTGTCCCCTTCAACTCCGCAGGCGCGATTGCGTCACGAGGTTGCCGCGCCTAGTCTAGTCACTGCATGTCTCGGACCCGCTTTTTTCTCTCACTCCTCCCACTGGCCGCCCTCGGTCTCAGTGGCTGGGCGGGCTGGCGGATCAATCAAGAGACGGAGACACCAAAGGGCACTTTAACCCTTCAACTGCCCGGCCCCTTGCCTGTGCTGAACCCCCTCGCCCCAGCCAGTGAAGCAGAGCGTCAACTCCTGGATCTGCTGCATGAGCCGCTGATTCGTCTGGATCGGGCAGGCAGACTCTCGCCGGCTCTGGCAGAAGAATGGACCTGGCACCAAGTGGTCACCTGCTGGTATGCGAGTGAGGTGGGCGTGAAAGAAGCGCAGCAGCTTTTAGCCGGTCTGTCTGCGGAAACACGCATGGCCTGGGAACTGGAGGAGGTCACCGTCCAGGGAAACGCCCTGATTCTCCGCTTCAGCCGCCCCGGGACACCCGGCCCGAACGAGGCGCTGCAAATGCTCTCCGAAACCCAGCCCCTGCCCCTGACCTTCATCCGGGTGCCTCAATCTGTCACCGCACGGCCTGCTCTGGAGGCCTTTGCCCGTGATCCAGCGCATGCCCCCAGCACGCAGAGGCTTTGGTTTGATGACGATGGCACCTGTGAGATCGTCACCACGCGGACCTCTTTCCAGGCTCAGCAGGCACTCGCCGACTGGCTGCGAACTCGGGTGTTTCCGCTTCCACAAATTCAACGACTGGATGAAGTCACCGGGTTGGCCGAGCCGGTGCTGGACCTGAGTCTGAGTGAAAAACGCGCGCGCTGGGCCGATCAGACTCCGATCACCGCCGAGGATGTGCGTGCCACCGTCACTGAGGTCATGGAAAAACGCTGGCCAGTGCCCGGTCGTGAGGGCCTGCGACACATTCAGAGCATCCAAACTCAGGGAAAAAACGGACTGCGCATCACCTATCGCCGGACCTATGGACCTGCGCTGGCCAGTTGGGTGGGACTGCCGATCCTCCCCGCCACTTGGCTCAAAGAACATCGCCTCGGCGGAGCGGATCTCCCCCCAGGGGCCGGAGACTGGCAGGTGCAATCCCGCCGCGCGACCTCGCTCACGCTCATCCCCAGCGCCAGCGCTCCCCAAGAAACCGAAAGGCCTACACTCCTGCGTTTCATCCCAGCCGCCACCGCCCTGCGAACACGGGTGGGTTTGGCCTCTGGCAAGGTGGACTTCATCTGGCCCGATCTCGAAAACGCAGAGGTTCTGCGGCAGGAATCGCTCAATCAAGTCACGACCCCTTCACGCAATCGCCTGCTGATCCTCTGGAACACTCAGTCCCCTCACCTGAACGACGCCAACGTGCGTCAGGCGCTGGGACAAGCCGTCGATCGAAAGGCACTCTTGAGCGAAGTGCTGCAGGAACGCGGTCGTCTGGCCGAGGGACTTTTTCCGCCGGATCTCTGGCTGACTCCACCACGCACCCCTCTGAAATTCGACATGACGGCAGCGACAGAACGTTTGGCCTCTGTGGGCTGGCTGAAAGACGTCTCTGGGCTGGCTAAAAAGGGCACCCAAACACTCGAGTTCGAGATCCTCTTCACCGCAGGCAATGTTCAGCGTCAACAGCTGGCGGAGGCCCTGGCCTGGCAATGGGCTCAAGTCGGTGCTCGGGTCACCATCACGGCCGTGCCCGCCAGTGATTTGGTCAGCCAACGGCTCGCCCCCGGTCGGTTCGATGCGGTGCTGCTGGGTCTGGACGACGAACTCTCCTGGGATCACAGCGCTTTTTGGCACAGTCGTGAGATCGGACGCGGGCTGAACTTCGCCCAAGTCGCCGACCCGCAGTTGGATCTCCTGCTGGAAGCTCTCGCGGGTGAATTTGTTCCCCTCCAGGTCCCCGCTCGGGCTCAGGCAGTGGAGGAACGGCTGATGGCTCTGCACCCCATGCTGCCCCTCTTTGGTGATCAACAAACCCTGGGATTGAGCGCGCGATCTTTCCCACAGCTTCCTGTCGCGAGCTCCACGCTGCGCGACCTGTTGAACCCGCACGGCAGCCCGGCAGCATTCAATCTGCAAATGCGGCCACCCGACGAATAAGGCTCACAGCCGACGCAGCCCGTCTTCGGTCATGGGGTTCGGGATCTCCACCTCCAGTTCGTTGATGCGGTTGAGGGTCTGGGCATCCAAGATCAAATCCGCTGCGGCCAGACTTTCATTGAGCTGAGCGACACTCGTAGCCCCAATGATGGTCGAGCCAACGAAGTTATGCTGCCGACTCCAGGCCACCGAAAGTGCGGTGACAGAAACACCGATGTCTGCCGCGATCCCTGCCAAGCGATCCGCCGTGGCCAGACTGCGTTCATTGACAAATCGACGCGCCATTCGTTGCTGACGCTCCCCGCCATTCACGAGGTAGTCGCTGAATCGCGCGCCGACCGGCAGGGCACCCCCTGAATATTTGCCCGTGAGCACACCGCCACCGAGCGGAGAATACGGCAGCAGACTGACGCCCTCCATCCGACAGACTTGCGCCAGCTCGTTTTCACAGCGGCGATTGATGAGGGAAAAGTTGTTCTGAACGGTGTCAAACCGCGCCAGGTGATGCTTTTCAGAGGCCCAGAGATTTTTCATCAGACCCCAGCTTGTTTCGTTGCTGCAGCCGATGGCGCGCACTTTTCCCTGCTTCACGAGTTCGGTCAGGGCCTCCAAGGTATCCTCCTGCCTCATGCCGTGATCCGGCCAGTGGGTCTGGTAAAGGTCGATGTAATCCGTCTGCAGTCGGCGCAGGCTGTCCTCACAGGCCTGGAAAATCTGCCGCCGGTCCAGGGCCGTAAAACCACCCCGCACGGGTGGCCGAAACCAACCATGCCCCGGACCAGTGATCTTGGTGGCCAGGATGACCTCTCCTCGCAGTTTGGTTTTGAGCCAACGTCCCACAATCTCTTCCGTGATGCCAAAAGTGCCCGCACTGGGCGGAACCGGATACATTTCTGCCGCGTCAAAAAAGTCGATCCCCGCCTCATAGGCCCGATCCATGATGGCAAAAGAAGTCGGCTCATCCGCCTGAAGTCCAAAGGTCATCGTGCCCATGCAGATGTCCGTCACCACAATCCCACTGCGTCCAAGTCGTCGGCGTTCCATGCGGCAAAGTTTAGACAGTGATTTCCGTCAGGCAACGATAGGCCGCGCTAAAGCCTTCTCAAAGACACAAAAGGGCTCAAAACACGAGGTTTCAGCTCTTTGTGACAACATTCCGTCACACAAACCGCCCTTTGTGACAGAAATGTGACAAACATGTCACACAGAGGCGATACCCAAAACTGTGAAAATGTTCTTCATGTGACAGTCATGTCACGGACCAACCCTCCTTTTCACCCCCTTCTGTCGAAGTTGTCACACAGCCTACGTCTCGCTGGGGCGGCTTGCCTCTTCATTACGCTGC
>JAIXVB010000728.1 GCA_027483245.1 Verrucomicrobiaceae bacterium
CAGGATCAATTGAAGCTGAAGGAGGGGCTGCTGGTCGGATACTTCCTCGCGGGCCTGGTGACGCTGGGCTCCCTCCAGGCTTATTGGTTAAAGCCTCTTATCGCCAGTCTCAGCGGCGCCACGCTCTACTTTGGGGCGACTGGCCTCACCGCGCTCACCGACAATGCGGCGCTGACTTACCTGGGTTCCCTGGTCGAAACGATCACGCCTGATCTGAAGTATGCGCTCGTGGCCGGGGCTGTTACCGGGGGTGGACTCACCGTCATCGCCAATGCGCCGAATCCTGCAGGAGTGGGCATTCTTCAGTCGTCGAAGGTGTTTGCAGGCAGTGGTATCAGTCCGCTTGGTCTGCTGACAGGGGCGTTGTTGCCGACCCTCATGGCCATCGTGTTCTTCTGGTTGGTTTGAACCACTGGCTTGGTGAGGACCCGGCCCTGGGTTTGCAAAAATTCAAAGTCCAGGCTTGGAATGAAGTCCTGCCTGACGCTAGGCTGACTTCATGACCTCAACCCTCCTTCCTCGTCGTGATTTTCTGGCACGCAGCCTTTCCGCCACTGCCAGTGTGGCCGCCGTGACGGCGCTGCTGCGTCAGCAGGTGGAGGCGGCAGAGGCGGGCGTGGGGAAAGTGCGTCACTCCGTCTGCAAGTGGTGCTACAAAGACATCCCGCTCGAAACGATGTGCCAGGCGGCCAAAGAGATTGGTCTTGAATCGATCGAGCTGTTGGACCCACCTGACTTTGCAACCCTGCAAAAACACGGCCTTCACTGTGCCATGGTGAGCTTCCCTTCGGTGATGAGTGGTGACAAAAAGATCGGCAGCATTCCGCATGGATTCAATCGTTTGGAGCATCATGATCTCCTGGTGCAGGCCTATGAGCCGCTTTTGAAAGTCAGTGCTGAGGCGGGCTTCAAACAGGTCATTTGTTTCAGTGGCAATCGGGATGGAATGTCCGAAGAACAGGGGCTGGAGAACTGTGCGGTGGGATTGAAGCGATTGCTGCCTCTGGCGGAAAAGCTTGGCGTGACGCTGGTCATGGAGCTGCTGAACAGCAAGGTGAACCACCCCGATTACATGTGCGACCACAGCGCCTGGGGCGTCGCATTGTGCGAGAAGCTCGGCACCGCTCATTTTAAGCTGCTCTATGACATCTATCACATGCAGATCATGGAAGGGGATGTGATCGCGACGATTCGCAAGCATCACGCCCACTTCGCCCATTACCACACGGGCGGTGTCCCTGGGCGGGCTGAGATTGATGGCACGCAGGAGTTGAACTACCCCGCGATCATCCAGGCGATTCAGGCCACGGGTTACACGGGTTTTTTGGGTCAGGAATTCATTCCCAAACGCGAGGACAAACTGGCTTCATTGAAACAAGCTGTGGGAATCTGCTCCGTGGGCTGAGTGTCAACTTCATGCGTGGGGGGACGGTGAGCTGGGACGGCGTTTGAGCAGTCGCCAAACGATCCAGCCGACGAAATTCACCACCGCCAGTGCCCCCAGCAGTTGGGCCAGTGATTGGGCCAAATTGCCCTTGCCCAGTCCACTGCCGACCAGGGTGAAGGCCAGGTTTAAGGGCAGGTAACCCAGGAGGGTGCCGAGTAAAAATGTGCCATGTCTCACCGTGGTGACGCCGAGGAGAACATTCAGCACGAGACCGGGCAGCATCATCTGTCGCACCCAAAAGACGCGCAGGAGGGAGGGTTTTTCCAACATGCGACGCAGCCAGGGCCACTGATCCGCCCGGGCGAGGATGGCCCTGCGTGCGCCACGACGTGTCATGAAAAAAGCGCCGTATGAACCCATGACAGAACCCATCAAGGAGAGCGATAGACCCTCGACGAATCCAAAGATGAGCCCTGCGGTGGCACAGAGCGGAAGTCTCGGTAGACCGATCATGACCCCCAGGGCACACGCGCCGACAAAGGCCGCGTGTCCTGCCCAGCCAAGTTCATCGACAAAGGTTTTCCACGTTTGAATGTTGGTGAGCCAGGCTTTCAGCGGCGTGAAATGGGCGAGCACCATGAAAGTGGCGACGATGCCCACGAGGATGAGCACTTGGCGATTTTCTTTGCCCAAAGAGCGCGTGGTTTCGGCCTCCATCAGGGCGTCGAGATCATCCGGCAGCTCCGTCTCGGGGCTGCTCGGGCTGGAGGGTGTGGGGTGGGGCTCCTCGGTTGGCGTCATTGAGGATCACTCATGCGTGGAGCGCTGAAGTTCTCAAAGCCTATTCTTTTTCATCCTTCGTTACCGACTGCCGATTGAGTCCGTTGAACAGGCATCATGGAAAAGGAGAAAACTCTCATCACCGTCTTGATCGGGTTCATCGTGCTAGCCGGGATTTTTTTCCTGATCGAGCGTGTGTTTGGCCGCGGGAAAAAGCAGCCGTTCTTCCGGCGCGGTTGGCTCACTGACTTTTTCTGGCTGGTCGGCACACCGCTGCTGACGAAGCAGATTTTGAAGTATCTCTTCGTCCTGCCGGCTTCACTGCTGGTGATCGCGCGCGTGACCAGTGTCGAGGCCTTGCAAATGCGCACCTATCAGGGCTATGGTTTCATCGCAGCGCAGCCGATCTGGCTTCAAGCCGTGGAAATCTATGTGCTGGTGGACTTCATTGGTTACTGGACACATCGCCTCTTTCACACGGGAAAATGGTGGCCTTTTCATGCGGTGCATCACAGCTCAGAAGATCTCGATTGGCTCGGCAGCGTGCGGGTGCATCCGGTGAATGATTTCGTCAACAAATTGGCCCAGGCAGCACCGCTGTTGCTGATCGGGTTCAATCCCTACGTGACCCTGAGCACGGCACCGTTTTTCACCTTTTACGCCATTTTTCTGCATGCGAATGTGAACTGGGATTTTGGTCCGCTGCGCAGCGTCGTGGCCAGCCCGGTGTTTCATCGCTGGCATCACAGCAAGGACCGCGAGGCCTGGGACAAGAACTTCGCAGGGCTGTTTCCGCTTTGGGATCGTTTGTTTGGCACCTACTACATGCCGCAGGGGCGTTGGCCGGAAAACTTCGGCATTGAGGAACCCATGCCGCAAGGGGTTTTGGGGCAACTTTGGTCGCCCTTTGCCGCGCTTCGACACAAAAAAGAGGCTGTTCTGCCCTCTCAGACAGCCAGCCTCCAGGAGTGAAAAAGCGGGATGATTATTCTTCAGCGGCTTTTTTGACCGTTTCAGCCGTCTTTTTCGGTGTCGCGGCTTTCTTTTTGGCCGTGGTCTTTTTCTTGGCTTCGGTTTTGGGTTTGGCTGTTGTTTCCTTCGACTCGGCGACGGGGAAACCGGCTTTGGCATGAGCGACGATTTCAGCCAGCGTGTTGTCTCCGATTCCATCGACGTGGACTAAATTCACCGGGTCGGTGAAGGGGCGCGCTTTTTTGATGGCGGTGGCCCGAGTGGCACCGATGCCGGGAAGCGACTGAAGCGCTTCATCATCGCCTTGGTTAAGCAGGTCGAGAAGCTTTGTCTTTTCGGAAGGGGACAGACTCTTGGCGAGCGCATCCGCCTTGCCAGATGGGTTGGCGGTTTTGGCTTCTGCCTTCGGCGTTGATTTCTTTTTTGTAGGTGGATCGACAGCCAGGATGGGGGTGATAAGGCTGGTGAAGAGGAGGGCGATGATGAGGCGTTTCATAGATAAATCGGAATCAGATTCCGAGTCACACTAGGTTTAAACGCGGGTCTTCAGCGAGTGAAAATCATCGCATTATGGTCTTTATACGATGAGGTGTATTTGATAAAACCTAGCGTATGAAATCCATAATTCAGTCCTCGAGTCCGAATCGCAGAGAGTTCCTCCAAAAGGGCACGCAGGCTCTCGCTGCGGGTTTGTTTGGCACGAGTTTGGCTGCCGAGCCGACGGTGGTCATGCCGAAGTCGGAGACGCTGGTTCATCAGCTTTACGGCAGCTTTGATGAAGCGCAGAAAACGGCGCTTTGCTTTGATTGGAAGGATCCACGGCGCTTGAAGGTGGACAACAACTGGCACATCACTCCACAGAAACTCCGTGATGTGTTAAAGGCTGATCAGCAGGATCTCGTGCGCGAAATTTTCGACGGATTGCACAGTGAAGAATACAAAAAGGAGGTCTGGCGTCAGTTCGATCAAGACAACAAAAGCGATGGCGGTTTTGCCAGTTCATCCATCGCGCTCTTTGGGGCTCCAGGCAGTGGCCAGTTTGAGTTTGTGCTGACTGGTAGGCACTGCACACGGCGTTGTGATGGCGATAGCGAAGCGGGCACTGCGTTTGGTGGTCCCATCTTTTATGGTCATGCGGCCAAGGGTTTTTATGAAAAGCAGGATCACGAGGGCAATGCCTACTGGTTCCAAGCCAAACGAGCGAATGAGGTTTTCAAGGCCCTGGATGGCAAACAACGCGAGCTGGCGCTGCTGGGAGATTCGCGTGATGAAACAGGCAACAAAACCGTGAAGTTGACCGGTAAAAAAACAGGTCTGGAAGGCATCCCCATGACTGAACTCTCGGCGGATCAAAAAGGCCTTGTTCGCCAGGTGATTGGGGACCTGCTGGCTCCCTTCCGAAAAGAAGATGTTCAGGAGTCGCTCAAACACATCGAGACCGCTGGATTTGATCATTTGCACATGGCCTTCTACAAAAACCAGGACGTGGGCAATGACGGTCTTTGGGATGTTTGGCAGATTGAGGGGCCCTCAATGATCTGGTATTTCCGGGGTGATCCGCATGTGCATTGTTGGGCGCACATCAAGGAGCGCGCTTGACAGAGGCGGGCTTTGGTAGCGAACGTACGGCGCTTTCTCCCGAAGTGTCCGCGATCTATTACATCACGAAAGGTCAAAAAACCGTTGGTCCCTGTTCCCTGGACGACCTGCGGGCTTACATCGCCTACGGGTCTGTTCGCGACAGCGATCTCGTGCGGCGAGAAGGGGCGACGGAGTGGACGCCGCTGCGTTATCTGGCCGAGCTGCAACTCAATGGGGAAGACGCGCCCACCGCTCAAGAGATCACCACTCGCCGCCGCACCGCGCGGTATCGCGATTATGAGAAGGTGCCGATTGCCCGCCGTTCCGGGGTAGTGCTTGGCTGGCTGGTTTGGGGTTTCCTGGTGTTCCCACCCCTGCTCTGGAGGGGAGCGATCTCAGTCTATCAGGATCGCATTTACTCTCAGAAAGCAGATGAAAAGGGCTACCTGCAGTTTTGGCCGCGCTGGATCGAACCGATCGTCACGGTTCTGCTCGTGGTGAATGCGATCACTTGGCTCCTCCTCATTGCCTGGGTCTGGCGGGAATCCACGCCGATGGCACGGGAACTCGCCTCTTTTGTCTCCACGGCGATCATTGATCTACAAAACTGGCTGAGCAAATGACCCGTTGAGGTTGGAGGCGGACAGATTCGGGGCATCAAACAGCCGATGGGGCAAAAGACACGCTTTCGCTGAATGTTTGAATTTTAACAATCACGAACAATTCCATTGCCTTTATCTCTATGGAAAATATAATTCCTGTAGATTAATATCAATATGGCTTTGC